>CAZTDL010000866.1:0-1867 GCA_964612775.1 uncultured Lentisphaeraceae bacterium | reverse complement strand
GTTGCGGGCTTTGGCAAGCTTAAGCATGTCCACGAACAAATCAATTTGGTTATCGTCTATGCCACATGCTTTTAGCGCACTAATAGCCGTTTCTGAAAACTGGTCGGTGGACGAATCGTAAATTGGGATAGGCATAGGGGTGGGTGTAGGCGTAGGGCTAGGCGTGAGTGTTGGCCCGAATATCTGTCCTGGACCGCATCCTGAAATCAACAAACTCATTGCAAAAAAGAGGCAAGTTGCCATAGTTCGCTGCTTTGTATTCACTGGTCTATCTCCTGTGTTGTTGCGGGCACACCCCGTGGTCGTCGAAGTGAGCCGCCCAACGGCCTGCGGGTAAGCCGCGCCGCCCGGCCTACGCCGATGACTGAGACACTGATTGACTCGACCCCGCGCCAGTTTTCGGCGCCTGGTTAGCGGCGTCGGCTTCACCCGCGTGTTATGCCGCCCCAGGCCTGAACCAACAGACAGGCCGCAGATCTCTCGAACCCGCGACTGACCCGGAACCCCTTGCCGATGATGCGCCTGCCCTTCTTCAAGGTTTCTGACGAGCGGCATAACGGTGGGCATCAGGCGCGGGGCTGGGTCTGCGCGCCGCCGGTGAACAGCACGAAGTCAATGCGCGCCTTGGCGCGGACGGCCTCCTCGACCAGCCGCACGCCCTCGATCACGAAGCGGCGCTCCTTCTCGCGCCCCTTGCGCTGAGATTGCAGGGCGCGGACAAGTTTGATCTTGGGGTTGACTATGCTGGTGAGGACGGGCATGTTTTGTACACGGATTTCACGGATGGACATGGATGACACGGAGAGAATGAGCAGTGAAATCCGTGATGATCCGCGTCATCCGTGTACGAAAACCTACGGCGAGATCCCGATGACCCCCAGGTACACCCCCGGCGTGTCCCAGCCGACGACGAGCGTGTTCGCGTCGGCCAGCGCGAGGTGCGGGCGGTTGCCGCGCGCCGCCACCTCCACGCTCCCCCGGCTCTCCCAGGTTTGTGCGTCGAAGGCCTCGACGATCACTTTGCCATCCCCCCACATATCCGGGCCGCGCAAGTAGCCGCCGTAGTACAAGTTTCGCGCCGCGTCGAAGACCAGCCCGGTCGAGGCGTGGAAGAAGTCGGCGGCGTCCTGCTTGAGGATGCGCGGCTGGCTCGCCGCCGTCAGCGCCGCGTCAACGTCAAACTCAATGAGAGCCGAAGGGTTGTTCGGACTCGGGCCGGGGATGAAGGAAAGGATGTGATAGGCCGCCCCGGCGAAGGCGATGCTCGCCATGTTCGAGTGGCCCGGCTGGAGCAAGTCTACCTCGCCGCCGACGCGGTTCAGGTCCTGATCGAAGGCTGCGAACGTGTGCCCCAGGCCGCCGGGAGGACACGGGCAGAAACGGCCCACGAGAATGGAATTGCCGTCAGTGACCAACAGCATGTCGTTCGTCTTCTCGCGCGTCGTTCCCTGCACCACCGGCACGAAGCCGACTCTTTTCAAGTCGCCGTCGAGTTTGAGCAGGTAAAGGTCGGCGTCGCCGGGCGCGGAATAGGCGACGAAGTGCGCGCCGTTCAGGAAGATGTGCTTGTGGTCGGTGACGAGCGGATCGGCGCTTGACGTGATTTGCACAGCATCGCCGACCGGGTTCAGGCTGAGGTCGTACCGCCGCGCCCACACGTTCTGGCGGCTGGCGTACGTAACGACGATTTGCCCTCCGTCCCAGACCGGCCCGCTCCAGTTCTGCCCGTCGGGAACGGTCGCCGTCGCGGCGAGGGTGAGAGTGACCGGCGCGCTCGTCGGGGCGGCGGTGGCGGCCGTAGGCTCGGTCGGCGAGGCGGCGGTGGGCAGCGCCGGAGGGAGTGTCGCGGAGGGGAGCGGCGGGGGAG
>CAZTDL010000865.1:0-1869 GCA_964612775.1 uncultured Lentisphaeraceae bacterium | reverse complement strand
AACAAAGCGCGTCAGGAAACGGCCCGTAAACAGGCGGAACTGAACACCGAGACCGCGATGATCGAGCAGCTTAAGAAACAGGTGGAGACGGAGACGGAGAAAATCGTCGCCACCACGGTGGCGGAAACTAAGAACGAGGTCGCCGGCGTTCAGGCGACCGCCGCTCTGGAAGTGGCCGAAATCAATTTGCAGAAGGCCGCCGTCCAGGCGTCCATCACGCAAGTGCAAGGCGAGGCCAAGGTGAAATCCGAATTTATCGTGGCGAATGAAAAGGCGTTTGGCGAACAGTTGCGTGCGGGTGTCTTCAAAGATCCCGCCACGCTGGCGGAGCTGACCTTTGTGGACAAGCTCAATCCGAGCCTTGGCATCAGGATCATTCACGCGGGCGAGGGAACGCTCTGGACCGATCTCAAGAATCTCGCGCCGACGCTGCCTGTGAAGTGAGATGAATCAAAAACACGGCAACGTCGATTCCTGTGCCGGAAGACAGGCGCGCCCCGCTGTTTCAGCGGCGGTCGCGCTAACCCGCCGCCTGCTTAGGACGGCCTGTTTTTCTCCAGCAACTCGGGAAGTTTGCCGACGTGATCGAGGATGTAGTCCGGGCTGAAACCGAATCGTCCGAGGTCGGAGCGTTGCGTTACGCCGGAAAGCACCAGCACGGTTTCGATGCCGGATTCGATGCCGGAAATGATATCCGTGTCCATGCGGTCGCCGATGATCAGGGCCTCCTCGCGCGGGCAGCCGAGCAGCCTCAGTCCCGTGCGCATCATGAGCGGGTTGGGCTTGCCAACAAAATAAGCCTTAACGCCGGTCGACAATTCGATAGGGGCCACGAGTGCCCCGCAGGCGGGGATGATGCCGCCCTCGGACGGGCCGGTCAGATCGGGGTTTGTGCCGATCAGCTTGGCGCCTTTCAAAACGAGGCTGACGGCTTTCTTGATGGTTTCATAGGTGTACATCGGGGTTTCGCCGACAACCACGTAGTCCGGGTTGACGTCGTTCGAGGAAAAACCCGCGTCGTAGAGCGCGTTGATGAGGCCCGGCTGCCCGATGACATAGGCGCTGCCGCCGGGGGTCTGAGAGGCGAGGAAGGCGGCGGTCGCCATGGCGCTGGTATAGAAGTGGGATTCCTCGATATCCACGCCCAAACGGCGCAATTTCTCGCTCAGCTCGCGCGGTGACCGTTCGCTGCTGTTGGTGAGAAACAGAAAAGGGATTCGGGTCGTGCGCAGCCACGCGATGAAATCCTGCGTGCCGGACAAGATCTGATTCCCGTGGTAGAGAACGCCATCCATATCGCAAAGGATACCGCGTTTCGCTTGGGGGTGCGTGCTGTTTTTCATAGCGAATCCTGCCGGGCAAGGCGTTCGACAAGCGCGAGGCACAATTTGGCTGAATTGGCGGACGCGCGCGTCAGGAAGGTTTTGAAGTCAGGCGCATTGTTCCCTTTGCACGGCACGTCGCTGAGCGCGCGCAAAATCAGAAACGGCACGTTAAAGCGGGTGCAGGCGTGGGCGATCGCGCCGCCCTCCATATCGACGCATTGCACGCCATCGTCGAAGTGGTGCCGGATCTTCGCGATCTGTTCGGGCGTGTAGATGAACGCGTCCGATGAACCGAGCAGGCCGTGATGACAGGTCTGCCGCACGGCGTGTTCGGCGATCAGCGTTTGGAAACTGGACAGCAGTGCGGGCGAAGCGCGGAAACGCGGCTCGCTTCCCATCATCTGCCCGTAGGCAAAGCCCAGCGGGGTGATGTCCACGTCGGTATAAACGATCTCTTCCGGCACGACGAGGTCAAGGATCTGCTGGGAAGATTGCAGGCCTCCGGCGCTCCCGGTGTTGATGACACAGCCGGGGTCAAAGTCGG
>CAZTDL010000864.1:0-1873 GCA_964612775.1 uncultured Lentisphaeraceae bacterium | reverse complement strand
CAACTGCCCGCCAGCGCCATCCCTACGTTCGGGGCGCAGTTCTGGCTGGTCCCCGAACCACCGTTTTCCCAGTACCGGCCCACCTCATCCATCCGCGGGTCCTGGCCTGTGCTCGTCAGTTTATACCCCGAGTTCAGCGCCGTCGCCGTTCCCGCACGGCAGGCATACTCCCACTGCGACTCCGTCGGCAGGTCGAAACCCGGATGCCCCGTTTTCGCCCGCAACTTGCCTATGAATGAGTCCGCGTGCACCTGCGACGACGCCGGCCAGTTCGGGCTGATCGCGCTGTTGTTCGGGTTCTCCCGTATGTCGTAGTAGCTCACCTGCTCTACCGGACGGGTCTGGTAGTATGTGGCGTTGTTGAACCAACTCGGTTTGTTCCCCATCACGAGTTCCCACTGCCGCTGCGTCACATCGAACACCCCGATGTAGAAGTCCGAAGTCAGCGTCACCTGATGCTGCGCTTCTTTGCCGAAGCGCCCCAACTCATCCGCCGGGCTGCCCATTGTGAAAACGCCCTTGGGGATCAGCCGCATGAGGATGTTTGTCGTCTTATAGGCGTCGCTATTAATACCGCCGGGCACGTCGGCAAGCGTCCTGTAGTAGGTCACCGGGTAACTGGCCGCGTTGGTGCCGCCCGAAACATCGATAGCCATGTAGTCGCCGCGCGTGGCCACCACCCGGTAACACATTGGCACCAGATTGGTCACCGTCATTCCGGCCGCCTGCGGCTTCGCGTCGAGCCAACATGCCCCCGCGCCGCCGAAACTGCTCCACGGCCCGGCCGGCGACGGTGCCCACTCCACGCGGTAACTGTAGTTCGTCCCGTCGTTGAGCGTGCCGAAGCTCAGCCGCCCTGTCCCGTCGAATGACTGGATTTGCAGATCTGCCCCGTGTAATGCCGCCCCGCCCAGAGCCAGCAGCAGCGCAGCCGGTACCCATCGCCACTTCCGCATCCGCGTCATAGATCGTTCTCCTCGTTGTGTCTTTCGGCCTATTGACGTGAAAGTTTACCACATTGAGATGAGGTGAAAAGAGGGCAAAAGTTGATTTTATGCCCTCTGTTGGAGGGTTCGATGATGGGCGACAAAGATTTCGTGTTGGCCGGTGACGGCTGGGTGCAGGTGACACCGTGCAGGGATTTCCCGCATGTCGGGGCGGGTGTCACGCAGGTCATCGACCGCGAGGCGTGCGACAGGATCGCGGCGGATTTCTCTGGCCGCAAGTCTGATTCCAATTTCCCCGGAGTCCTGGTGGACTTGGATCACTTCTCGCTGGATACGGAGAAGTCGAGCGAGGCGGCCGGCGGAATCACCGAGCTGGAGTCGCGCGACACGGGGTTGTGGGCGTGCTGTGGCCTTGCGCCCGTTTGATGCGAACCGCGACATGCGGGCCGTGTTCAAGGGCATGTGTAATCCGCGTAACGTGATCGTGTTGGCGGATACAGGAACGGCGACGGACAAGGGGTAAGGTGCGCAAAAAACAAAAAATTAAAAAAGCCCAGTTTCAGGGCATAAAAATGGTGGCAAGGGCCGGGATCGAACCGGCGACACGCGGATTTTCAGTCCGCTGCTCTACCAACTGAGCTACCTCGCCACATCAGAAAAAACGTTCCCCTTTACTGGGTGCAAAACGCGTGTAACTTTAGACAATCAGACCTTGTCTGTCAACGCTCTTTATCGAAAATGAGGGGATATTTTTAGACAGGCGAAAGAACATCGCCCGCATTGCGGATCCGAATCATGCGAATGACGTTATCGCCACATTGTCTGGCGTGCCCTCTCTGTCAGGCGAGAACACTCTGATTCAGGATTGTATTCTCGTCCCGCGGCGCCGTCACCGCACTGGGCACCGTCGCCCATATCGGCTGATG
>CAZTDL010000863.1:0-1876 GCA_964612775.1 uncultured Lentisphaeraceae bacterium | reverse complement strand
GATCGCTTTGTCGTGACGCGGCGGTTCAGCGAGCGCAAGGTGCCGTACGTAGCGCTGCCATAGCGGCTCGACTTCAGCGAGTTTGCGCAGATCGCCGGCCGGATTGGTCTGCGCGCGCTGGATGCGGACATTGCAGGCCTCGAGATAGCGTGGCACATGCTGAAGTTGCCCCGTCGTCACGGACGCCGCAAAGCCGGGAAAAATCAGCCACGCGAGTTGCTCGGAAAGATCGTTCAATGTGGGTTGCTGCAACGGCGTCTTTTGGATCAGGCTCTCGACTTCGCTGGCCGCATGCAGGATCGCGGTCACTAGCCGCGCCCGGGATGTGTGGACGTGATTCAGCCGTAAGCGTTCGGAGCGGAGTCGCTCATGAAAGTCGTTCTCCTCGCGAATGACCGGTTTGTCCTCCGTGAAAGTCTCGCGCAACGCGGCCTGCCCGATCTCTTCGCCCAACGTCTCGGCGCTCATCTCAAGCTGCTTAGCGTAGAGCGCGACGCTTCGCGGCAGAGGATACGGTTGCACATAGCGCTTCCACTCCTTGCCGAGGCTTAGCGCGAAAAGTCTGCAGACGCCTTTTTCGTGGGCGGCGGCGGCTTCGGCGGGGTCTGAAAAAAGCCGCAACGAAACCGAGGATTGGGCATCGACGAGCGCGGGATAGTTGATGATCGGCCAGCCGGCTTTACCTACGTCGACGTGCGGCGGAAGCGGACCGAAGTCCCACTTCGTGAGTCCGTTTTTTTGCCATCGGTTGGAGGCCTGTTCGGCGACAGAGATTGCGGCGGCGCGTGCCACGAACAACTCCACCAATGGCGCGAGGTTACGCCCATTGCCCTGTTCGCGGCCCTCCTCGTCCACCACAAGAAAACGCATGCGCAGATGATCGGGAAAAGCGTCTTCGCGCCAGGTTTCGGGAGGAACGCGTATGCTGCGGGCGGCGTAGAGCGCATCGGAAAATGCTTCGGTGAGCGCGCCCCGTCCGGGCGTCATGCGGGTGTGGCACATGGCGAGGGTTTCGTCAACCGGCTGAAGCAGACGGCGGAACTTGGTGGGCAACACATTGAGCATCCAACGCAACTTTTCGTTCAGCATGCCCGGTACGAGCCAGTCGCTCCGCCAAGACGCCGCTAGCGGCAAAAGACGGACAGGCACGATACAGGTGATGCCGTCATCGGGCTGTCCTTGCGCATGGCGATAGGTGAGGCCCAGGCGGTTGCCGTTGAGCGTGATCGCGTCTGGAAAGTCATGCGCGAGATTTTTTACGGGCGGAAGATCGCTTTCGCGCATGACGAGCGAGTCGAGCGTGTCGGGCGGCTGCGTCTTAAGCCACTGGCGCAAATCGGAAGCGTTGCAGACGGCAGTCGGCAGTCGTTCCGCATAGAAAGAGGAAGCGCTTTCAGGGTCGAATAACGCGCCGTGTTGACGCGTCTTGTCTTCCGCATCGAGTAAAACGCGGATACGTGCGAGATTGGCGCTCAAGAACGCGGGGACGGGCGCGGGAAAGGCCCCCGCGACAAGACCCTCGCGAATAAAAATGCCGCGCGCTTCTGCTGGATCGATGCGGCTATAGTCGCGTGTGCGGGCTTCCGCCAGCACGAGACCAAAGAGGGTCACCCGTTCCTTGACGCGCACAAATCCGCGCGCGGCGTCCCACGAGGCTGAATGGTAACTGTATTTGCAGAGCCGTTGGGTGGCGACGGGCTCGATCCATTCGGGGTCGATACAGGCGGCCATGCGGGCGTAGAGGCGCGAGGTTTCGACCAATTCGCCGGTTACGATCCATTCTCGTGAAATGGTTTTTTGTCCGTGCCGCGGCGCTTTCGGATCCGGTTTTTGCTCCTTGAGTTTGGAGAGTCCAGAGCCGGGGAAGATCGCGAAG
>CAZTDL010000862.1:0-1889 GCA_964612775.1 uncultured Lentisphaeraceae bacterium | reverse complement strand
GAGTCGCACTGCACCTGACAGGCGTGAGACATCGCATACCACGCCTCTTGCCACTCGTCGTTCAGATCGAAAATGACGGTGGGCAGATGAGCGATGGCGATCGCGTCGGCCATTTCGCGGCTGTAGATGTTGGCGATGATGCCGGACCCCTTCCAGAACCGGAAGTTCGGCAGTTTCTGATCCAGGGCACCGCCGGTGACGATGTTAAGTCCCCAAGGCCCGTAGAGTCGCACGTACTCAAAAATGCCGCGCAGCATACCCCTCGAAGTTTCGTGGCACGAATCCAAAAGGATTGCGACCTGCGGAATCTTCTGACGCTTGTTTTTGCCCATAACAACTCCCTGTGACAAGAGAGATACGTCATGAAAATACTAAACCGCACGGTTTCTGACAAGCATGGAACCCATCGGGAATCGTTCGCAAAATCGCATGGCAAAGTTCGCATTTTGCGCCGTTGGCAAGACGGCGAAGTGGAATATACTTAAGCCGTTGAAAGGAAATCCTGATGAACGAACATGCCGTAACCGGTGTTACGCTTCCCGAATTTGAAACGCGTTACGAATGGCTGCGTCCCGGGCAACTGAAGGTGCGCCAGGACGCGTGCCCGTTAATTCTGTTTCCGCTGGGCCCTTTGGAATATCACGGACCGCACCTGCCGTTGGGTACTGACCCGCTAAGCGCTGGTTTCGTGGCCCACGCGTGCTGTCGGCGTTTGGGAAAGGGTGTTGTCCTGCCGACGATGTTTGCCGGAACGGAACGCGAGCGCGACCCGGACATGCTGGAGTCACTCGGTTTCGAACGGGATGACTATGTCGTCGGCATGGACTTCCCGTCGCGGCAGTGGAACAGCCACTATCTCCCCGAAGAGATCTTTGCGCTGATCGTGGCGGCGGAGACCCGCATGTTGATCCGTCAGGGGTACAAATACGTCTTCATCGTCAACGGACACGGGGCCTTCAACCACAACGCGACACTCAAACGGCTATGCGTCGAGCTGAACCACACGACTCCGGCCAAAGTTGATTTCGCCATCGGCTTCCCCGAAGCGGCTGCAACCGCCGGCGCGATCGGGCATGCCGACATCGCCGAAACGTCACTCATCATGCACTACAGCGAAGCCGCTGTGGATTTGGGTACCCTGCCTCCCCAAAACATACCGTTGAAATATACCGATTTTTCGGTCGTGGACGGCGCGGGTTTCATCGCATCGAAACCCGACCGTATGGTGACCAAGGAAGCCGATCCGCGTGCGGCCACGGCACAGATAGGCGAAGCCCATTTCGAGACCGCCGTAACCGAGATTTGCGCCAAGATCGAACGGCTGCTGGAGACAAAGTCCTAACACAAGCATTGCCCGTACCCCAATTGTATTGGCCCGCGAATACACGCGAATGAACACGAATTGAGCATTCTAAATCCATTTGCGTTGATTCGCGAAAATTCGAGGGCAGAAGAATCACTTACAACAACTTACCTTTTATTGGCCGTGTCGGTCTGTATGTCACAAATAATATTCAAAAACGTGCGAAAGGAACAGAGCGTGATAGCGAATAGAAAATTGGCGATTAACGGCGGAACTCCGGTGAGAACCCGGCCCCTGCCACAGGAATGGTGCGGGGCGCACTACATGGACGAATTGGAGTGCGACGCGGCGTCCCACGTCTGCAAGTCCAAGACGCTGTTCCGCTATTACGGACTGAACCTACAGAACGAGGTCTCCCAGCTCGAGGCAGAGTTCGCCGCCTACATCGGTGTCCGCTACGCGCTGGGCGTCAGCAGCGGAACGTGCGCACTGCAGGTAGCGCTTGGCGCGTTGGAAGTCGGCCCCGGCGACGAGGTGCTGGTGCCCGGCTATTTCTGGGTCTCAACCGTCGGCTCGGTCGTCCGCA
>CAZTDL010000861.1:0-1891 GCA_964612775.1 uncultured Lentisphaeraceae bacterium | reverse complement strand
AGCGCTGCGGTTTCTCGGCGGAAGTCCGTTCGGCGTTGAAAGAGGCCTATAAACTGATTTATCGCGAAGGGCTGAATCGTACGCAGGCGTTGGAGCGTATCAAATACGAAGTGGCCGATTTCCCGGAAGTGAAAACCCTTGTCGAGTTCTATCATGACAGCACGCGCGGCGTTCACTGATCCGCTGACTCGAACACCCCGTCGCTCAGTTGCCCGGTGCGCGCCTTAAGATCGCGCCAGGCATCGAGGTATACGCGCAGGAACGCGTACTCGGGCTTTTGGATGCGTTCGTCGAGCAGGTGTTGAACGCGCTGTTGCTCGACGATATATTCAACGGCTGTGAAGCAACCCGAAAAAAAGGCTAGGCGAAGCCACACCAAATAGGTGGTGAGTGCGTCGAAGCAGTTGTATTCGACGATCTTTCTTGACTGTCCGCTGAACCAGAGTCCGCAGACGTCATCGCCGGTGGTGTCCAGTTTTCCGGGGATGCCCGAGAGTGTGGCGATCTCGTTGAGTGAAACGGCGTAGTTCTTGCCGAAGCCGCTGACCAGTTCCATCAGGTCGATATCGCGGCTCTCCCAAGGCTTTGTGTCCAGCCGGGCACACAGGCTTTTGAGCGTGAGACCTTGCACCACCGCACGCTGTGTGAGAATACGCAGATCGGCGTTTCGGGAGTTGAACCCCACGAGTTGCGGATCACGGCTGACCAAGCCGTCGCTCAAAAACCGTTTGAGAATGTAAGCCTCATCCTGCGACGGATCTTCCGTATTCTCCGGCAGGGCTTGAAGAAAAAGCTGTACCTCGCGGTTCTGGTAGACACGGCGGATGACGGTGGCGATGGAGACCACGCGGCAAAAGAGCGTGCGCAGAAAAGGGGTCGGGTTGTCAGGCGTGGCACCGGCCTGTTCCCACATGACGCGCAACACTTCTTGATCCGGCACGTCGTCCGGCAAATGATAGAGCAGGCGTCCGGCCTTCAGATCGGGGACCCATTCACAATCGAAGGCCCAGACCTCATTCGGAACGGTTTTGATCATGGGCGGACCCCTTTGTCGTCGCTAAGCGATGGTTGTGATATTTCGAGAATGCCGGCAAATGCGGCTTCGATGCGAAAACGCACGTGGGTCGTCTTCTTTGAAAGTGTGATTTTGCGGTTCACTGCGGCTGAAAGAGTGGCGTCTTTTCGTCGCGATCCTCGCACTTCAAAGCTTTCGATTTTAGCTTGTGTCTGTTGGCCGTCTTTCTCTGTGGTGTAGAGGATCAGCTGATAAAACGCGGTACCTGAGAAGGCTTCGCTTTTTCGGATCTTTCCCCGTAGCCGCACGGCGTTGATGTCCGTGCCTGCCAGATTGATGAGCGGCGATTCGAGTTGGACTTTACACGTTCCCAGGTTGGTGATGCGAAGCGTGGTCGCGCCATCGCGAAGACCGACGCTGAACGTCTGCTTGCTGCGGTCTTCGAACGCGTAGCGCCATCCTTCGAGACGCCCTTCCGGATTCAGATCCGTCGGCAGGGGCGGCAGCAAGTTCTTGTCGGGCGGCGTTAACGGATAGGCCGCGCGTGACGGCAAGTCAAAGGGCGGTACGACGATGGCAAGCTCTGGCGAAACCGTTGTGCGTCCTGCACGGAAGGCCGCAACTCCTGCGACGATCATCAGCACACAGGCTGTGGCCATTAGGCCTGCGTGCATCAAACGAATCTTGGGAGGGGACGCCCTCTGCGGAGCGGATCGGTTTGACGGGAGTTCGCGGGGCGGCGGGCACGCCTGGACGGATGGCCTCGGTTTTGCGAACGCGGGCTTTTCGCGCAGGGTACGCAGATGCTGTTGCCTTTCTTTTTCTGGGATCCACGGATCATCGTCCAATCCGGCGCCTTGCATGGCCTGACGGTAC
>CAZTDL010000860.1:0-1893 GCA_964612775.1 uncultured Lentisphaeraceae bacterium | reverse complement strand
CCGAGATCCGCCGCGTCTTCCACCTGCTCGAACGCCGCATCCTTCACGCGCTTGCACCAGTAATCCTCAGCCTCGTTTTCGGTTTTCGGTGTACGCAGGGTGGCGAGCGCCACCTGGTTCATCTTCCAGCTTTCAAGTGCGGGCTTCGCCAGAATCCCCAGAATTCCCGTCACCGACGGCAGCAGCTTCAGCCGCTTCGCGTCCGTGATCGTGGTCGCCCGGTCGCCCGAGCCATCCGCCTTCATGATCCTGTGCATCGGATTGCCTTCGCGCGTATACCAATGCGAACTCTTCATCGCGTTCCGTGTCAAAATAGCCATGATCTTTTCTCCTTTCCGCCGTGCCGGCCGAAGCCGGACACGGCGATTCATACCTCATCCTTCAGCTTTCATCCGTTCCCTAGAACGGCAGCGGCTCGTCATCCACAACAGGCGCAGACACCGGCGCAGGGGCAGGGGCAGGGGCGGGGGCCGCCGGCGCAGCCTGCTGCGGCACCGCCGCCGGAACGCCAGCCGCCATCCCCGCAGGCACCGGGCACAACGCCGCGATGGTCGGGAAGATTCCCTGGCCGTTGCGTTTCGCCTCATGCGCGATCGTGATGAGGCACTTCTTGCCCTTCATCTCGCAATAGTCCCAGCCGTATTTCGGAGTGCTGCCCAGCGCCGACTTGAGGAAGCCGAACAAGTTCGACTTTTCATTGCCGCTGATGCGCATCGTTTTCGACGCGATCCGGTGCGGCTGCCCCGCCTGGTCTCGGAACCCGAACAGGAACGTTGTCAGGTCGACCACTTCTGTCACCTGCGGGTTGTCGAACGACGGCCGCACGACCCCGAACTGATCCTTGATGTCGATGATCGTCGATACCCATGTGCCCGCCGGAGCCACGTCATCCTTAACCTGCTCCAAATACGGGTTGTTGCTTTTGCTGCTTGTCTCTTGAAGCACTGCCATTTGGCACCTCGCTTGAAACGGGCTGTATTTGTTTCAGTCCCGCCGCCGCCCGGCCGCGCCGTGACCCGCTTAGCGGTGCAATCCGCTTTGCTAGGCCACTTATATGAAACATAGAGAAAAGCGAGCAATCGATTGCTTTCGATTGCTCGCCGCAAACGAAAAACCCCTGTAAACACAGGGGTTTTTCGAATAAGAATTGCTTTTGATTGCTGGCGTGTGCCGCCGTCAGATCTTTAATCGGTAACGTCCGGTGCCCTTGCGGCCAAGCCCCTCGGCCTCGACTGCCGCATCATAAAGGGCTTTGGCTTGCGCTGTATTCGCGAAAAGGGCTTTCAGTCCCTTGTCGCAATTCACATAATCGCCGTTCGCGGCGATCAATGCCCGCACAAACTCCCAGCGCTTGTACCCGCCGAAACTGTAAGTCTTGCCCCCGTATTCCAAGACCGCGCCATCGCGGATCACTTTGATCTTCCCTGTCTCTACTTGGGCGTTCGGCGTTGGGCGTTGCGCGTTCGGCGTTCTCTCCGCAGCCGTCTGTCCTCCGGACTCTCGCCCCTTCGCGTCTGCGCGGCCTTGCGTTAAGAGTTTTCGCTCTTCCTGCTTAGTTGCCGGCATCTCCGCGAAAGAGGGAGTCGCGAGATAACTCACATACCGCGCGTACCGCATCATGTGCGGTGCCACATCATTCGGTTCCAGCCGGTCATACTGCAAGATCCGCTGGATCGACTTATCCGACCAAAGCACCGAACCGCCCTTCCCGCTCGCGGGCACATCCGCCACGCCCCCGTAAGGAAGACACACTTGCTTCAGCGCCGTGAACGTTTTCGGCATACCGTCCAAAACCGCGTAGAGCGTCAGATCCGCGCACGCCAGCACAAGCCCCAGGTTCGTGCTGCCCGCCTCAGCGGGCACCTCGTAAAAAAAGCGGCCAGTATCTCCTCC
>CAZTDL010000859.1:0-1898 GCA_964612775.1 uncultured Lentisphaeraceae bacterium | reverse complement strand
CCACTCCAGAAAACACGAGTACTATACCAGTTCCCGAGAGATAGGATGCGCCCCTGCCGCGCTTGCAATGCCGGTCAATATCGTATTTAATCACTCATCACAACATGGCCATCGTCGTGTTTATGCAAAAGGGGGCGGGTATGGAACGGGGATTCCACTTGATTTTTTCGATCATGCTTTTCGCGTGTTGCGCATCGACGGGCGTGTGCGATCAGCAGGTACAGTCGTTGGCGGGCGAGTGGCAGATCCGGATGGACCCTGCGGGTGACGGAATCCGCACGGGCTGGCCGGGCGAGGCGTTCACAGGCGATGCGGCGCGGTTGCCGGGAACGGTTGTTTCCAATCCTCGCATTCCCGCCGCTGCGAAACCCGCGCCGGGAAAGGCAAGCCTGCACGGTTTCGCCTCGGTTTATCCGTATACGGGTGCGGTGTGGTATCAGACGGAGGTCGTGATTCCGGACGCGTGGCGCGGCAAGCGCATCGAGTTGTTTCTGGAGCGCTGTCAGTGGGAAACCTTGGTCTGGGTCAATGATCGCCTCCAAGGGACGCGGAACAGCTTGGTGTCGCCGCATGTGTACGATTTGTCGCAGGCGCTGACGCCGGGGCGGCACCGTCTGACGGTGATGGTCGACAACGCGAATCGCAATACAGGCATGGAGGTCAGCCCGGACAACATGATCAAGTATCTCGATCTGACCACCGAGGTGAAAAGCGGTGCGAAACTCAACTGCGGCGGACACCATACGTGGTCGTACAACTGGAACGGGATTCTCGGACGCATCGAGTTGCGCGCGCAGGATCCGGTGTCTATCGCAGCGGCGGACGTCTATCCCGTCGTCGCCTCCTCGGCGGTCTCGGTGCGCGTGAAAGTGCGGAACCTGACCGGCAAAAAAGGCGCGGTTAAGCTCCTCGCGCAGTGGACAGGACGGGGACTTCCGGAGGAGCGTGTGGCGGCCTCCGAGTGGACGCTGGAACTGAACGGCGAAGCGGAACAGCGTTTCGAACGGCACCTGAAAGCCGAGAGACAGGTGCGGCCTTGGGACGAGTTCACGCCGCAGCTCTACACGCTCGCGCTTACGCTGAAGGGGCAGGCGTGTACGGATGCCCGTGCCGTGGACTTCGGCCTGCGCGAGCTGGGCAAGCGCGGCACGCAGTTCACGCTCAACGGACAGCCCGTCTTTTTGCGCGGCACGCTGGAGGATTTCATCTTCCCTCTCACCGGATATCCGCCCGTGGATGTGCCGTCGTGGCGCAAAGCGATCGGCATCGCAAAGGCGTATGGGTTGAACCTGTTTCGCTTCCACTCGTGCACCCCGCCCGACGCGGCGTTCACGGCGGCGGACGAACTGGGTTTCTATTTTCAGGTGGAGCTTCCCGGCACCTCGTGTCCTTCGAAAGACGAGGCGAAGAGCGTCGAGGATTTCCTCGGCGCCGAATTGGCGAATATCGTGAAGACGTATGGCAACCACCCGTCGTTGCTTCTCGTCTCCATGGGCAACGAACAGCTGGTCGCAGGGGCCAAATCCGAATTTCTTGCGAAACATCAGGAGGTATTGGCCAAGAAGGTGCGCTTTGGACAGGAGAACGATCCGCGGCACTTCTACACATCGACCACGCATCCCTATCGGCAGGATACGCCCAAGCGGATCGACGATTTCTATGCGAGCGCTTGGCCGGTGGTCGGAAACGAGCCTCTCTGCGGCATCCGGTGGGGCGGAGGACGCGTCATCGACACGTCGCGCTTCAACACGCGGGCGCCGGAGACGGTGTTCGACTACGGGCCCTCGCTGCAAGGTCTTGACCGGCCTCTGCTGACGCACGAGGTCGGTCAGTGGGCGGTCTATCCCGACCTGCGCGAGATCACCCGCTATCATGGCGCACAGCGCGCGGATAATTTC
>CAZTDL010000858.1:0-1899 GCA_964612775.1 uncultured Lentisphaeraceae bacterium | reverse complement strand
CCAACGAGCAGACCACCCTGGCATCCGCCTTGGCGTCGGGGGAAACCTCGCTGCAGCTCACAGCGCCGCTCTCCGTCGACGGCGAAATCATCATCGTCGACGACGAACAGATGCGCATCCTGAGCGGCGGCGGGACGACTGTCCTCGCCGTGGAGCGAGGTTACGGCGGCACAACCCTGACCGCTCACGATCCGGGTGCCGTGGTCTATTCCGGCTACGACTACACCGGGTTGGTGGTGGCACCGATGGATATCGCGGGAGGCGACGAGTCGGAATGGTACGCGTTGGCCCTGACGCAGGCGGGACTCGACACCGCCGTCGGAGGCGCGCCGCTCAACCTGGGCGACAAGGCGCACGACGCGATCCTCTCGTTCTGGCGTCGCTGCACGGTGCCGGCCGGAACGCCGGTGCAAAACAAAACCGACATCAAGCTCCGGATCACCGGTACGGAAAACCCGATCCTGTAGGAGGAACGCATGGCCTATCACAACACGTCCGGCACAGCCGCCAACACGGCCGACCTGCTTGTCCGCCTGAAGGACTTTCTGGTGGGAACGGTCGGCTGGACGCTTCGGGACGACCGCTCCGGCGACGCCGAGCCCAGTTACGTGCTGGCCTCCACGGGAGAGAGCGGAGCCGAAGACATCTTCCTCCGGTTCGTCAACGACACCGCAGCCGACCGAATCGCGGTCCGCGCTTACCTTTACTGGGACGCGGCGACACACGCGGGCGTGAAGGAGGCGTTCAACACCAGCTACACCTACATCAAGACCGTGGATGCTTCCGCCTTCCTGTATTGGATTTACGCGGACAGGGATCACGTCTTCATCGTGACCAAGATCGCAGCCGTCTACTACGCGCATTACTGCGGGCTCTTGAAGCGGTTCTGGTCCGGAGCCGTCGCTGTCACGCAGGCAGCCGCATCTCCGGGTTCAGGCGTTACGCTGCAGGTCAACGACGCCTCTATCTTCAGGGTCGGGGGCTATTACCTGATCAAGGACAACGCCGGAATCGAGCGCGTCCAGGTGACGGCGGTGGATACGGTCGCATCCCCCAATACCGTTACTCTGGCGAGCCTCGTCGCAGCCTATGCGCTCGGAGCGAAGATCGGCGAGGACCCGCAGCCGGTTGTCGTCGGTCACTACCAGTCTCCGGGCAGCTTCTACACCCTCAACAAGTTCGACGGCTGGGCGAGCGCGACCGGCCAGGCCGGCACCTGCGGCGCGGCCCACGGCGGATTCCAAACCGCCAGCAATCCCGACCAGCGCCAGGGGCTCATCACGTTGTTTCCGTGGCTCGCGGCCCATACGACGGCGGCCTACAAGGAACTGCGGGGCGAATTGATCGAGGTCTACGCCCACGGCGGAGGTGTTACGGACTCCGAAGATGTCCTCGATCTTAGCGGAGTCACCTACAAGATTTTCAACCTGTCCGGTCCGGGCTGGTGCGCGGTGAAAGAGTGATCCCATGGCGATAAGACCGGGAAACAAAAAGGAGACCGCTGTTACGGCCGGACGCCTTACCCCGATATTCCGGGTGGTCCGGAACGTCGGAAAGGCGAACAGAATCACCGGGAGGCTGAGACGTGGCAATCCGTAAGGGGAACCGATTATCCGTCCAGCCATCCGCCGGGCTCGCAATTCCGATGAACCGCGTCCAGATGCCGGCCTTTCCGGCGGTCGTTTTCGAGGCCGTCGGCGCGGCATCTGAAACGCGGACAATCCGACGCGACACGGATGCGGCATTGAGGATCACGGCGGAGGTGGACGCCCCCGCCGACACCCAGGCCGTGATCGTGCAGCCGGTCCTGCGGAGCTTCGACCTGCGGGGATGGGTAGTCCGTTTCCCGACGGTACTTTCCGATGCAACCGTCCGGATTCACCGGCCGATCGAACGACG
>CAZTDL010000857.1:0-1903 GCA_964612775.1 uncultured Lentisphaeraceae bacterium | reverse complement strand
CAGGCGTTCCATTGTTCGGTCATGCCGCATGCCAGTATCGGCATCGGTCTTTTTCAAGCGGCGAGTCTGCAGGTGGCCGCGTGTATTCCCGATCTGCCGTATCACGAGTATCAGCACTCGATCTTCGATAAGAACCTGCGTTATCTCACCGGCAACATGCGGTGCGAGGCGGGATATTTCCATTTGCCGGAAGGCCCCGGTTTGGGCGTCGAACCCGTCGAGGAAATCTTCAACTACGTGATCCCGTCCTAAGGAGGTTGCCCATGGCCGATATACGGGGCATCTGCCCGATCATCGCCACGCCCTTCACCGAGCGGGGCGAGGTGGACTACGAGAGTCTGACGAACCTGCTGCGCGTCCTCGCCAAAGGCGGATGCGACGGACTGACGCTGTTCGGGATCGCGGGCGAGTACTACAAACTGAGCGACGACGAGATGAACGAGATGACCACGCTCGTCGTGCGCGAGTGCCGCGCGGCGCACGTGCCGTCGATCGTCTCGATCACCCGGCACGCCACGGAACTCGCCATCCGGCAGGCCCGCTTCACGGAAGCCGCAGGCGCGGATTGTCTGATGCTGCTGCCGCCCTTCTTCCTGAAACCGGGCGGCGCCGCCCTCTACCAGCACATCAAAGCCGTAAGCCTGTCCGTAAACATCCCGGTCATGCTCCAGTACGCGCCCGAGCAAACGGGCGTGGCCATGGATCCGGTTTTTTTGGCCCGACTCGCCGACGAGGTTCCAAACCTGATTTATTTCAAAATCGAATGCCGCCCGCCCGGGGCTTACATCAGTCGCCTGCTCGAACTGACAAAAGGCCGGATTCACGTTTTCATCGGCAACGCCGGGTTCCAGATGATCGAGGGGCTCGACCGCGGCGCGGCGGGTGTGATGCCCGGATGTTCCATGTTCGACGTGTACCTTAAGATTTATCGGGCTTGGCAGGACGGGAACCGTCAAGAGGCGTTGCGGCTCCACAGCGAATTACTGGCCATGCTCAATCACATCCGGCAGGATGTGGAGGAAATCATCCTTTACGAGAAACGCATTCTTGCCCGGCGCGGCATCATCAAAACGGACGTGTGCCGCAAACCCTCCTTCGCCGCCGACGCGCATTTCGACCGACTGTTCGACGAGCGATTCGAGGCCATCAAACCGCTGTTAGGAGATAACGTATGGACCTTGGACTGCAAAACAAACACTGCGTGCTGACCGGCTGTTTTGGCGGACTCAGTCAAGCGATCGCGCGAACCCTGCTCGCCGAAGGAAGCCGGCTTACATGCATTGATCAGGTTGCTGAAGCGGAAGGCCAAAAAAAAGCGACCGCGCTGTTCGGGCCGGACGCGATTTATCGGCAATTCGATGCGACCCGCCCGGACATGGCGGATGCGGCGTTCCGCGGTCTTGATCCCGACGTGTTGGTCGCCGCCGGAGGCGTCACCCACAGCGATTCGATTCTTGAAATGCCGCTGGAGAAGTGGCAACGCGTGATCGACATTAATCTTACGGGAACGCTGTTGGCGGTGCAAGCTGCCGCACGCGCCATGAAGGAACGCCGGCGCGGCGTCATCGTGATCATCGGCTCTTGGGTGCAGAATTTTCCGTTACCCAATACGGCGGCGTATACCGTGAGCAAGGCCGCTCTTCAAATGCTGATGAAAAACGCGGCGTTGGAACTCGCGCCTTTCGGCATCCGCGTCAACATTGTAGCCCCCGGCAATTTCAATGCGGGAATGGCGCAACGCCAGATGGAGCGCGAACCCGCGCGCCGAGCGGCCGCCGAAAACCGCGTCGCGCTCGGACGCTTGGGCGACGCGCAAGAATTGGCCGACGCCGTGGCGTTCATCGCGTCTGAGCGCGCCTCCTACATAACCGGCACGACGCTGCTGGTGGATGGATGAAACTCG
>CAZTDL010000856.1:0-1910 GCA_964612775.1 uncultured Lentisphaeraceae bacterium | reverse complement strand
GCCATCTTAAACGAAAGCCGATAGACGCCCGACGTGGGGAACGTCACCGTCTGGCGAACGCAGCCGTTCGAGTTCACGTATGCGGCCGCAACGCCTTCCGGAACCGACGCCGGCATAAAACGGGGGGCGTTGTCCAGAGTCTGGACACGGCCGATCCCAGAATCGCCCTCGAACGACCACCCCGTCCCCGCGGGCTGGTTGGTGGCGATCGCCCCGGCCTCGATCATCGCCGCCGGCAGTTCGAAACTCCCGTTCGTCAGCGCGGCCGTGACAGGCGCCGCCGCGAGAGCCTGCTCGACATCGACGCGAATGTCATCGACCACGGTCACGCGATTGAAATCAGCGCCGTAGGCTTTGAAGCCGAGCGTGTGTGCGCCGCCCGCCAAATACGGCAGGCGGATCACATATTTCCAGTAGGCCGCCGACGGCGTGACCATTGTGCGAAGCACCGTCCCGTCGACCAGGATATCGACGTACCGATTGATGGCGGCACCCGATCGCGCCGCGGCCTGGAACGAGAGACGGTAGACTCCGGCCGCCGGCAACGTGAAACCCGTCTCGGCCAAACCGCAGTTGAGGTAGAGCACCGCATGCCCGTTCGGAGCCGAACCTTTGGCGATCACCTCGCTCGTGTAGTCGAAAGCCACGCCGACGAGAAAGTTCCCGCTCACGGTATAGGCCGACCGGTCAAAAGTCCACCCGTTGGCCGTGAACGACAGCGGCCCGGCTTGCGGCGTGAAGTTGACAAACGCGGTGCTCGTGCTGACGCCGTTCGTGAACGCCTCCAGGCTCGGCTCGTTCACTGTGCCGGCCGTCACGGCCACGTCATCGGCGATTCGAGGAGGCGACAGTCGCAGCGACCCCGCCGTCACCGCAAGATTGGTCACGCCCACAGCCACCGAAGCCACGGATAATTCGCCGCTGCCCGTCTTGACCACCGTTCCGACCAAGCCTCCGGTCATGCGGTCGATTTTCACATTTTCAACCGAAAGGGTCTGCCCGCCCTCCTCAAGGTCGAAGCGGAACGGTTCGCCGATCGCGTACAGACCGCCCTCGCGCAGACGGACCGCGCCGTCGAACGCGCCCGAACCCTGGTTCTGCAGCACCAGCGCGCCCGCGCCGCTTTTGATGACCGTCCCTTTTCCCGACACGGTGGTCTCGACGCGGTTGGTGCTCAAGGCCACGTCCAGGGCGGCACCGTTGGCGAGTGAGATCCGGCCGATGGACAGCTCCGCGCCACCGATCCACTTCCGCCAGAGGTAGTCCTCGATCTGCAGCCGCTCCGCATCGGTGGGCTCCGCCGTGAGCAGGATCGCCTCGCAGATGCGCGCCCCGCCGGAGAAACCGGGAAGGGCGCGGTCTTTCGCGAACGTGTTGGCGGCCAGCGCCTGCACGGGGAGCGCTTCGACCAGATGGTAGGACGCGCCGGGAACGGCCAACGCCCGCCCGTTCTTAAGCGCGCGGTCCAAATAGTTCACGCCTTGATCGACCCTCGTGTTGGGGGTGGAGGCCCAGAGGTACGAAAAGGCCGGCGCGAAATAGGCCGTCGAGGTATGCTGGATCAGCGTCATGGTGCCGCCGGAAACCGCCGCGTTATGCGAGCCGAACACGATAAACGCCGCGCGGACGGAAAGCTCTTTCAACACGCCGTTCGTGTTCGCCCAAAACAGCCACATGGCGTTCGTGTTCGAATACGGGTCCGAGGTGTTCCACTTGCCGAAATCCAAATAGCGCTTGCCCCGCAGCCCCTCGTCGGTTTTCAGGAGAGGCTGGAGAGTCGTCTCCCCGTTGGTGGCCATCATATACTGCCAGGGACCGTCGACCGACGCTTCGCGCACGTCGTGCCAGCGCGACACCCGCCCGTCCCCGTCGGCCACCACGTTGGTGTTGGCGTCCACCCAGAACGCGAT
>CAZTDL010000855.1:0-1912 GCA_964612775.1 uncultured Lentisphaeraceae bacterium | reverse complement strand
GTCGGGTTGAGCTTGGTCGGCGTGGCGTTTGTTTACAGCGCCTGCTCGGTGCGCGATGATCCCGAACTGAGGATGCTTTACATGCGTCATGCGGAGGTCGGCGTCGCCGGTCTTGCCGCCTATTTCCTGCTGGCGTGGAACAACTACCGATCGATTCTGCGGTGGAGTTGGCTGGTGTATGCGGTTTGTCTGGTACTGCTGGTGCTGGTGCCGTTCATCGGCGATTCGACGATGGGCGCGCGGCGTTGGCTGTTCGGCATCCAGCCTTCGGAGCCCGCAAAATTGGCGATCATCATGATGCTGGCGTGGCTGTTCGGCCGGCGTGAGGCCGACCGCGGCGTGGGCGGCTTTCTGCTGGCGCTCGTGCTGACCGGCGTGCCTGCCGTACTGATCCTCATGCAGCCGGATCTCGGTACGGCCATGGTCCTTGTGCCGACGGTGTTTGCGATATTGTTTGCCGGGAATGTGGCGCCGCGGTTGCTGTGGTCGTGCGTGGCGACGGGCATGGCGGTGATGATCGTGCTGTTGGGCTTGATCTACATGGCCGAAAAAGCGAATATATCTCAAGCGCGGCGCGAGACTCTCATCGCGGCGACGCATCTGAAACCGCATCAGGTTAAGCGGCTTCAGGTGTTTCTCTTCCCGGACAAGGATCTGCACGGAAGCGGTTATAACCGGCGGCAATCAGAGATTGCGGTGGGGTCCGGCGGGACGTGGGGTAAAGGCTACCTGAAAGGCGAACAGTATATGCTGGGCTATCTGCCGCCTTCGGTTTCGTCCAACGATTTTATTTTTGCGGTGCTGGCGGAGGAAGCCGGCTTCGCGGGTTCGTTAACGGTGCTGCTCCTGTTTCTGGGCCTGCTGTGGTCCGGGTTCTGGGTGGCGTTTCGTTGTCAAGACGATACGGGGCGCTTGTTCTGTGTCGGCGTTGTTACCCTGACCTTCAGTCATATGTTTATCAACATTGCGATGACGATAGGGATGATGCCGATAACCGGGCTCCCGTTGCCGTTTATCAGTTACGGACGCACCTTTATGCTGACCATGATGGTGGCATTGGGGGTCGTCCAAAGTGTGTCCATATATGGACGTGAATCGGAGACAAGGTTTTGAGCGTGGACGCGCCATCGCGCGCCTCAAGTAGTGCTCAGCGAGGAGGAAACATGTTGTTTGGATGGTTCAAGAAGAGCGCGCCGAAGCGCGAGATCGTGGTGAATGTCGAAAAGCTTGAGACGCGCGTGGCCGTTGTGGAAAACGGGCGCGTCGAGGAGTTTCAGGTTGAACACCCTACGGAGGAGCGTCTGGTCGGCAGTATCTTCAAGGGGCGAATCCAGAATCTGGAGCATGATCTGCAGGCGGCGTTTGTGGACATCGGGCTGAAGAAAAACGCGTTCCTGCACTACTGGGATATGCTGCCGGACGATGACAGCCGACTGGATGACGATGAGGAGAACGCACGCCCGATGCGGCGGCGGCGCGTGTCCAACGAGGATATCACCAAGCGGTTTCCTCCGGGTTCAGAGATCGTGGTGCAGGTGACAAAGGGTCCGATCGGCACCAAGGGCCCTCGCGTGACCGCGAATCTGAGTCTGCCGGGGCGCTATCTGGTGATGATGCCGGGGACGCGTCTGCGTGGCGTGTCGCGCAAGATCGGCGATGCCAAGGAGCGTCAGCGCCTGAAGAAGATTCTCGACCGGTTGCCTTTGCCCGATGATGCCGGGCTGATCGTCCGGACGGTGGGTTCGGGCGCGAGCAAGCGTTCTTTTGTGCGCGATCTTCGCAACCTCTGGGAGTCGTGGAACGTGTTGCAGGACAACATTAAAAATCTCAAGGCCCCGGCCTGCGTTTATCAGGAGCCTGACTTGGTCGAGCGTGTCGTGCGCGATTGGCTGACGGAGGAGATCGATCGTGT
>CAZTDL010000854.1:0-1913 GCA_964612775.1 uncultured Lentisphaeraceae bacterium | reverse complement strand
GGAATCGGCTGGTGGACATCGAATATGTGCTTGCCTGTGATGCTGGTCAGGAAGTGGATATTGAGGTCACGGCGTATGACGGTGCGACCGTCCTTGGGTTGCCCCTTGCTTCGCTGACGGGGGATCTTCATTGCGTGTCGAACGGGGCAAGGCGCATAGTCTGGGATCCAATGAAAACCGGTTATACAAATGCGATTCTCCCAAGGTTTCACGTAGATCTTTCGCCGACCAACACTCCCGTCTACCTGATTGTGGATTTGACCAAAAACGCGGGTGCGACCAATCAAATCGAACGCATCTATCCGGGAGATGCCAGACTGGATACCGTTGGTAGATGGACAAACGTCTGGTTCGGCGTGACCAACGGGTCAGTATACAAAACGGAAAAGGTCGTCTTGCGCCGTGTCCCAGCGTGTACGTTCAAGATGGGGCCTTATCCGCCGGCGTATTCGATTACTTTGACCAAGGATTTCTATGCCGGCGTTTTCGAGGTGACGGAGGCGCAGTGGAACAAAATCATGGGGGACGGCAGCAGCGTATCCGACTACCCGATTGCGAATGTGTCATATGATATGATCCGCGGTGCGACGAACGACGTACCCAGTGTCAACTGGTATACGACCGGTTCTGCCGTCGGTGCCACCAATTTTATGGGGAGAATAAGAACCAAGACGGGCATCGACACTTTCGACCTGCCAACGGAGGCACAGTGGGAGTGCCTGTGCCGTGCGGGGACTCTGTCCTACTGGAGTGACGGTGTGTCGACGTCGGCGACCGAAACCAACATATTGAATGAGTTGGGGTGGTGGGGTGGGGGCTATAACGGGAACAGTGGAAATAAGACCCATCCAGTCGGGCGGTTGGCGGCGAATAACTGGGGACTCTATGATACGCACGGTAACGTATGGGAAAGGTGTCTGGATTGGTATGGCAGTTTGGCGAGCACAACGGATCCTTTAGGGGCGTTATACTCATCGTCCGGCCGCACGATCCGGGGCGGAAGTTTCGATTTTACCGCAGCCGGTGCCGCGTCAGGCACAAGGTATGGCGACACGGTAAATACCAGTGTGTCCATGAAAGGCTTTCGCCTTGTGATGACTCTTCCCTAACGGTGCGGCTGGACAAAGTCTCGCTCTCCATGTGCGACGTTGGCGTTGGAGGGTGATCGTCTTCGCGAGTTGCGAGGAGAATCGGGATCTTTCCGCTATCCGATAACGGCAAAGTGACCATCACAAATTTGTGCAATCTGAAAGAACAGGAAACAATGCTTCGATATCATGTGTTAGGAACGGCTCTGTTATGCGTACGGATGACAAGCCTCACGACCTCCGCCGCGCCGTTGCCGGAGGTCTTGCTGACGCACAAGGTGGCTTATGTGATGCGGCAACAGTACCCGAAGGACCACCACAATACGGGAACGGATTTCTCCGTGGGAGAATGCAGCGCGCGGAACGTCCGCCTCGGCGCGGCGATCCGCACGGTCGATTTCGCGGATGGGGGAAAGACCGCGACGCTGCTGGACCTGCCGCAGGGGTTGATCCGCGACTTGGAGGTCTCGTACGACGGCACGCGCCTGCTCTTCGCGATGCGGCGGACCGGCGCGGAAAACTTCCATGTTTTCGAGATGAACGCGGACGGCTCCGGTCTGAAACAACTGACGTTTCTCGCGGATGCCGCCGATACGGACCCCGCGTATCTGCCGGACGGGCGAATTGTCTTCTCTTCGACGCGCGACGCGAAGTACTGCGGCTGCAACCAGCACATCCAGGCCAATCTGTTCGCGATGAATGCCGACGGCACGAATATCCGCCAGCTCGGGCGCAACACGCTCTACGAGTCGCGGCCGTCCGTGACGGGGGACGGACGGATTCTCTATGACCGTTGGGAATATGCGGACCGTCATTTCGGTCCGT
>CAZTDL010000853.1:0-1913 GCA_964612775.1 uncultured Lentisphaeraceae bacterium | reverse complement strand
CAAGGCCCGCCTGTCGCTTTATTCCCGCTACGCGGCGGCCGTTTCAACGGCGCTTGTCGAGACGGCCGGAGCCGCACGTTCCGACCGGGATGGAGCAGTCAAACAACGGAGGGAAGAATGAAGAAAAGTCTACCGGTTATCGGGATGGTCGCGTTGGCGGGGTGCGCTGTCGTGCAGAACAGTGTCCAACAGGATTATTTTGGCGCGTGGCCCAAAGGAGCGTCGCCAGAGGAGGTGGGAAATCGGATTGCCGAGCGGTTTTTGTCGCAACCGCATAGCCAGTACGGCAGGGTGGGGAAAACGCCTAAGCAGATTACCTACCCGGATGTTTGCACTTGGTACGGTGCGCTTGCTTTTTCGAAGGAGACCGGGAACAACGGCTTGCGGGCACGGTTGATCAAAAGGTTTGATCCGCTGTTGGGCGCCGATGCTCGGCTGGTTCCGCTTCCCAATCATGTCGATAACAATGTGTTTGGTGCGGTTCCGTTGGAATTGTATCTGCAGACGCGGGATGTGCGGTATCTGGCCTTGGGGAAGTCCTTTGCGGACGCGCAGTGGGCCCCTGCGGCAGGGACATGCGATACGCCGGAGGCGCGCGCGTGGACCGCACGCGGTTTGACGTGGCAAACGCGACTTTGGATCGATGACATGTTCATGATCACCATGGTTCAGGCACAGGCCTTCCGGGCCACTGGCGACCGTTCCTACATCGACCGCGCGGCGAGGGAGATGGTCGTTTATCTGAATGAGTTGCAGCGGCCGAACGGCCTCTTTTTTCATGCGCCGGACGTGCCGTTTTTCTGGGGACGCGGGAATGGCTGGATGGCGGCCGGCACGGCGGAGCTGTTGCGCTCGCTTCCTGCTGACAATCCGGATCGGCCTCGCATTCTTGAGGGATATCGTAAGATGATGGCCTCCCTTCTCAAATATCAGGCGCAGGACGGCATGTGGCGTCAACTCATCGATGACGAGGGCGCATGGCCTGAGACTTCGGGAACCGGCATGTTTGCGTTTGCCATGATCACCGGCGTCAAAAACGGTTGGCTCGATGCCGAAACCTATGGGCCCGCAGCCCGAAAGGCCTGGTTGGCGATGGTTGGCTACATTAACGAGAACGGCGATATCCGCGACGTGTGCGAAGGCACAAACAAGAAGGCTGACCGCCAGTACTACCTCGACCGCAAACGCATCACCGGCGACTTGCACGGTCAAGCGCCTGTGATCTGGTGCGCCGCGGCTTTGCTGCGCTGAAACGATTGCTCTGTGTTGCGGCTGTCTCGGTGAGGCCGTTTCTGCAGGAAGGGGTGGTGGACGTCACGCGAAGGAATAGCGGTCATTTCGTAAAGGCCTTGTCCGCTTACTTCTTTTGCGCCGCCGCCTCTTCTGCTTTCATCGCACGGCTGATGGCCAGGATTTTTTCGACTTTGGCTTCCGTTAGCTCATAGCCTTTAAGTCCTGTAAAGCCTTCCCATACGATGGTGTGATGCAGGGGCTCGAGAATGATCACGTGTGGCCAGCCCCAAACGCCGAACTGAGCTTCATAGCGGCCTTGTCCGGGGCGATTGACTGTCGGTCCCGACGCCTGATCGGGCAGGGCGGCGATGGGCTCCGTTTCCGCTCTCTTGGCCGCGGCTTGGTCTTCGGGCGTTTGCTCCTTGACAGACTGAGGCAGATCCAGCGCCAGACAGTATTCTTTTTTCGGACCGGCGTAGGCTTTAACTTTTTCTTCCGATTCGCCGGTGATGCCGATCACGACGAGTTCGGTGCCGAACTTGCTCTGAAGCGTGTTCATCAGCGGCGTCATTCGCTTGCAGGCGCCGCACCAGGTCCGCCAGAATTCGATGATAACGACCTTGTCCGCGAGTTCCGGTTTGTCGGTGAGCCATTTCTGCACTTCGAGCGGGGGCGCGTCG
>CAZTDL010000852.1:0-1916 GCA_964612775.1 uncultured Lentisphaeraceae bacterium | reverse complement strand
TGCTCTTTCGCCACACTCGACTCTTGGATCGGCGACAGAATGTCGTTCGGCACTTCCACATGACGGATAATCGTGTTGTGGATCAGAATATGCTTCTCTTTCATCACACGCGTAAGTTCGGCGGTCATCTCCTTTTGAAACAGCTGACGCCCCTCGCCATCGATGAAGTCGCGCGCCTTATATCCCGATCCCTTGATCCGCGAAATTGAAAGCACCTGCGGAAGAATGATCTTCTCAACCACCGCTGGCAGGTCGCCGTACAACATATAGATGCGCGAGATGTTTTGCGGCAACAGCTCGAATTCGACAGTCATATCCAGCAAAATCTGGAAGCCGTCACGCGAAGGGAACTCGACAAAGCGATTGATGCCGAACGCCACCGATTCGGGCGCGCCCGCAACGGCCTGCTGCTGAACCTTGCCTACGGCGCGCGCGTCGTCCATCGCAAGCGGCGCCGCGCCCGCAACGGATTTCCGGACACCACCGCTACGGCGCAGAGAAGACCCCTCCATCGCATCAGACGCCGTCGGCGTGCTGAGCGCCTGCTGCGAGATGAAGCCGCGATCACGGTTCTTATCCAGATATTGCTCGCGCTTTTCCTTTTGAGCCTGGATCGTGTTCTGCTGCAACGATTCCAACGCGCCGCTGCCGGCGCTGGAAATCTGACTCTTGGTGTGAACCACGCTACCCGAGCGGCCGAGGATCGACACCTGATTCATGCCGATTTCCAACACGTCGACCTGATAGGCACGCGGATTGATGTAATAAAGGCCCGGCTGAAGCACGTCCTTCATCACGCCCTGCTCTCCGAAGCTCGCGAACTCACCGGGTTTGACGGGCTTGCCGGTCTGCGACGTCACAATGCCGACATACCCGACGGGAATATTCACCGCATCCAGTTTTGTGATCTCGTACCCTTCAGGATTCAGGCGATAGGTACCGGGCCCGAGCACGTCTTTCCAGACGCCCTTGCTGGCCGTGTCGGCGGCAAGAATATCGCCGGGCGGCAGTTCTTTGCCGACCTTGGAGGTCACCAACCCCACCTTTCCGACGGGAATCGAGATCACAGGAACGATACGCCACGCGTGCGTGACAGGGTCGAGGAAATGACGGCCCTCCGGCAACGGGTCCCGGCGGACACCCTTTTCGCCTGGCCCCGCGAGAATCTGCCCGGGGGGCAGCGGCCGACCGCTCTTGGCGGTCACAATCGCCATATACCCCGGCGGCACAGGGATACGGCAAAAAAGCCACAGAAAAGAGACGGCGGCAAAAATAACGAGGAAAACGGGAACGAAGATGATGGGGAGCGACTTCATTGTGCGGCCCCTCCTTTCTTAGCGGGTTCAACAGGGGGCGGCAACAGCTTGGGCGGCGGCGTGCCGCTGGCGGCGGGCAACGCCTTTACGCCTGATTTTCCGGGCTGCGCCCCGACCGGCAAACCGAACAGCGCACCGTTGGCATCGGTCGTCAGCACGCTTTGAATATTCGGCGCGGTTTTCTCGTAAAGTTTGGCGCGGATATAGTCGGCTTCTTCACGGTAAACGGACACCTGCTGCTTCAGCACATCCGCATCGGCTCGGTTCTTGGCCTCGATGACTTTGCGATCCGCCTCCGCAAGCGTCAGCAACGCCTCGGCATCGGCGCGGGCGGCACTGAGGCCGATCTTGGCGACGTCGAGTTCCGTCTTAGCAGCAATCGTTTTTTCCATCCGCCCCTGCTCAGCGGTGATGGTCAGGCGAATGCGTTCCGTCTCGGCGGCAACCTTCAGCCGATTCTGCTCGGCCAAGGCCTTTTGCTTCTCCAGTTCCGCCTGGGACTTAGCCTGCACAATCTGCTGCTCAAATTTCATCGACTCCTGCGCGGCGAGTTCACGGTCGCGGATGATGCTGGCGATCTGCTGCGGTGCCGCGATATCG
>CAZTDL010000851.1:0-1926 GCA_964612775.1 uncultured Lentisphaeraceae bacterium | reverse complement strand
GTGGCGGCAAACGCTCTAAAGGGTTTGGACTCCCATTCGTTCTTTTTGATGCCCATGGTTGTCAGATGAGAAATATCAGGCACAGTGCGGTCGCGAAGGTACGCATCCGTAAGAATGGCGTCGCTCAACAGTGTGACAGCCAACACTGGTTTCCCATCGACATCATGATAACGGGCAAAACGTTCTTCGGCCGTCCTCCAGTCCGGTAGGTCGATCGGACCTTTCTGAAGGACAACCCAGCCCTGCCCCCTGGATCGACCTGTCCCCAATGCCATCACATTCGGCATTTGTTCGCTTTGTCGTCCGACGCCTTGCCCAGATCCAGCTTTGGATCGCCCTGTCCCCAATGCCGTCACATTCGGCATGGCTATGAGGGTTTCCAACTCATTCATCAACTTCTCCGGCGCTTCTATGACAGAATGAAAGACCTGGTCCTCTTCTACAACACGCTGGCTGTAAAGCCGGCCTTGACTCGCCTGGTCCCTTTTTGGATCAATAGCGGTCCGCGTGATCAATCGCTTGTGGATCGTTTCCTGCTTACCCGATATTGGATTCCAGTATCCCTTGAGATAGTCGATTGATCTTCCACATTGAGCATTGGGGCAGGTCATCACCCCTTCGCCAGGAAGGAGCAAATCGATAACACCATGTCCGCCATCCACCCTGAAACCGCCATCGTACTTGCATGTGCGCGCCGAGAGTGGGATAATCTGGCCGCCGTTTATTCGACCAAAACCAAATCGGACTTCACCGGTCAGGAAGAGGCGCCTAAACACAGGGTCTTCGGCCTTTCCTCCTTTCTCAAGATACCGCCGTGCAAGAGCGCCACGTATGGAATTGCCTGGGATGAACTCTAATGTCTCCACCAGGTTGTGCGCGGATGAATTTGCCGCTAACATTAGTGGACTTTCTGTCTTGATATGAACTCCAATGGGAATCATGACATCCCTCCCGATATGCGTATACCACCGTTCAATGAACCTCTGCCGATCGCTTTACGGGCGCCGATTGCGTCGACCAATTCCCCAGCAACTCTGAGAAATTGTTCTTCGGTTTCCGTTATATATCCGTTTATCCGAATCTTTCCCTTGAACAGGGTTGGGGGAACGACTTCATCCAAGAACAGATGATCTTCTTTTGCTATGCCGAGACTGCGGGATTTAACAATGCCGGGCCTGATTTCCGTATCCGGATGTAGGACAGGATTGGTGTCCAGTTCTAATAATCGTCGAACTTCGGAGCGAGTAGAATTGTCCAGATCGGCCTGGCTGACCCATACCAAGCACGGCACTGCCGAACTTCCGAAAAGGCGGCAGATGGTGCATGCCTCCTCTGGGGTCTTGCAGATAGGTTGATCTTCGCTGTGAATCCGAAGCTCTCGAAAAAGACCATCAGAAGGCTTCGACTGTAAGAGTCGCTCGGCATAAAAACGCCATCGCCCCTTGACCGACGAACCAAGAATACACGGAATCCTATGACGGTCCCGTATCACCATCCGGTCCACCAAGCCCACCACAGAAAGACCGCTGAAGGTACTTACAGGGGAACGAAATTCAAGGGTGTAGTTCCATTCAATCATGGCCACCTCCGTTTACATCGGTCGTAGACGACGGACGCAATTGTATGAAGTCGTACAATTCGATGATTTCTGACAGGGGGGTTGTCCAGTTACTTTTGTCCTTTCTCCGAAAGGGGAAAAGATCGAGTTCTAAAGTCAATTGTTGCCACTGACCGGCATCTGCCATTTGTCCAGTCGTCTTGATCCTTTCCCTTAACCGCTGGGCGTCGAATTGTGCCTGCATGGTTTTCTGGAAGAGAACCGGATATAGGGCTTTCAGCTTGGTTCGGGGAAATCCCTCAGCCTTCAAATTCCTGATTATCTGAAGAAAAGCTTTTGCCTCACCAACGGTATAAGGTCGTTCGGTT
>CAZTDL010000850.1:0-1930 GCA_964612775.1 uncultured Lentisphaeraceae bacterium | reverse complement strand
CTGCGCGTCCGTCCACAATTATGCGCATCAGTTTCTCGCCGCCGCCGTTGCGGCAGAGCAACGAGGGATTATCGGCCAAAACGGTGCCGGCTCCGACCATCACCCCGTCGGCCCGACACCGCATACGCTGCACTTCGGCGCGCGCCGCCTCGCCCGTGATCCATTGCGAAGACGACCGTCTGTCGGCAATGCGCCCGTCCAACGTCAGGGCGAGCTTCAACGTCACAAACGGCAGTCCGGAGGTGATATGCTTAAAAAAGGGTAAAACCAACTCGCGGGCCTCATCCTCGCACACGCCGTAGACCACCTCGACGCCCCGCTTCGACAAAAGCTCCAACCCGCGCCCGCAGTGGCAGCCGTTTTCGTCACGGCAACCGACCACCACCCGTGCGATTTTCTCGTGCAGGATGCGATCCGTGCAGGGCGGCGTGCGGCCGTACGTGCAGCACGGTTCCAGCGTCACATAGAGCGTCGCGCCCGCAGCGGATTCGCGACAGGCCGTCAAAGCCTCAACTTCGGCATGGGCGCTTCCGGCGCAGAGGTGCCGGCCCTCGCCGAGTTTACGCCCGTCGCGAACCACCACCGCTCCGACGGGCGGGTTCGGACGCGTCAGACCCTCGCTCAGTTTCGCCAACGCGATGGCCCGTCGCATCCACGTTCTGTCTTGCGCCTCTTGCGTCATCATACCTCAACGTTCTACGCGCGTTTGATCTCTTTATTCAAACGATCAAGCACCCCGTTGACGAAGCGCCCCGCATCCGCGTTGCTGAAATACTTGGCAAGGTCGATCGCCTCATTCAGCACGACGGCAGGCGGCACATCGGCGCAATAGATCATCTCGTAAAAAGCCAGCCGCAGGACGTTACGCTCGACCGATCCCATACGGTGCAGCGGCCAATTCTGCGTATACGATTGGAGCTTGGCGTCAATCTCCGCCAAATGCCCCTGCACGCCACGCACCAAATTCTCGGTGAACTGCCGGATTTTCGGAGAAGCCACCTGATCTTCCACAGATTTGGCCAGCTCTTTTTCCGTCTTCTCCTCAACGTCCTGCCGCTTCTCGTCCTCTTCAATCTGACAGGTCCATTGCTGCCGCCAGAATTTCGGAATGGCCATATCGATGTCCAAGCCCGGATTCAGATCCGACTGGAAGAGCATCTGCAGTGCCCATTCGCGTCCTTGTCTGCGTGTCGCCATTGTTCATACCTCAATCAACGAAGGCCGGCGTTCGTCAGGCAACGGGTGCCTTAGGCGCCCTCCCCGACAGTCCGGCATCCCATTATTCCAATCTCTCAAATCGCCTTCAGGACCGCCACGGTCTCGATCGCGGCAACCACCGCGTCCCAACCTTTGTTGCCCTGCTTCGTGCCCGAGCGCTCGATCGCCTGCTCCAGATTCTGCGCGCAGACGAGACCGTTCAGGACGGGCACGCCGGTATCCAACGCGATCTTCGAGATCGCCCGCGCCACCGTGCCGTTAATCAGGTCGGCATGCGGGGTCGCCCCTTGGATCACCGCGCCCAACGCCACCACGGCATCGACCGTTCCGGAGGCCGCCAGCTTTTGCGCAATCTGAGGAATCTCATTCGCGCCCGGCACACGCACCAGCATCAGGTCGGCATCTTTGCCGCCGTGCCTCAGAAACGCATCCACGGCGCCTTTCACCAGCTGCTCGGTGAAAAAACTGTTGAAACGGCTCACCACCAGAGCCATTTTCATGCCGGTCGAGTCTAACTTGCCTGCAATCTCTTTCATTTCATTTCTCCTTTGAAAAGGGTAACCGGCGGGTCACCCTGTTGCGCTCACATCAAATGTCCCATCCTCGACTTCTTCGTTTCCAAATACCGCCGATTATAATCGCCCGCCTCAAACACGATCGGCACGCGTTCGCAAATCTCAAGTCCGTAGCCTTGCAGACCCACCAGCTTCTT
>CAZTDL010000849.1:0-1932 GCA_964612775.1 uncultured Lentisphaeraceae bacterium | reverse complement strand
AGTCTCACACCCACCCCTGTCAAACCGACACGCACAGGTCAGTGAAACGGGGATAAGCCCCAAGAACCGAAGGCCAGCAGCCCGTAGCGGGATTGACAGGAACATGCGATTTCTTTACAGTCTTTAAAAAATTAAAAGGCCGCCAAAATGCGGGAAGCGTGGCGAACCTTGGATCGAAAAGGCAACATCTTCATGAAAATGCGGACAACGACAGAGAAGTTCCTGTGCCTGACATGTTTGGTGCTGTGCGGAATGGCGGAACAGTCACGCGCCCAAGACGTGGCCTGTCTGGGACAAATCGTGCCGGGGGAACGCGTGCTGAAAATCGCAGCGCCGCCCGAGGCCATCATCGGCGAACTGCGCGTAAAGCGCGGCATGCGGGTGAACGCGGGTGATTCGCTGGCCATACTCCGCGAACATTCGCTCTATGCCGCCAAGCGGTCTGAAGCGGCGCTCCATCTGGAGACGGCCCGTATCGATCTCTCTCTCGTCAAAGCCGGCGAACGCAGAGAAGCCATCGTCGCGCAAGAAGCCGTGATTGCGGCCTGTCGGGCCGAAACCGACTTGGCCAAGGTACGACTGAACCGATATGCGTCGTTGTTAAAAGGCGGGCATGTGGAACAAGACAGGTACGATGATTTCGCCAGTCAGTCAGTGTCCCTGAACGCGCGTCTCCGCCGGGAGGAAAGCGTATTGGCGGGTATGCGGTCAGGCCGGGCCGAGGAGATCGCAAAAGCCGAGCTTGCCGTCAAAACGGCAGACGTGGCGTTGACGGCCGCGCAGGCGGCGCTCGATCTGCAGACAATCCATGCGCCCTGCGCGGGCGAGATCGTCGAGATCAGCGCGTGGCCCGGCGAAAGCGTGGGGGACGCCGGAACCCTGCTGAGTTTGGCGGAAACAGACCGCATGACGGTATTGGCCGAAGTGTACGAAAAAGATCTGGCACGCGTAAAAACGGGACAGCGCGCGCGTGAGCGGTCCAGGCATTCCCTTCGAATGCACGGGCGAAGTCGTCGAGATCCAGCATGCCTTCGAAGCGAGCCGCGTTTTTCCGATGGACCCGACCGGCTATGTGGACCGTCGCATCGTGGTGGTGCACATCCGTCCGGAAAATCCCGCCGCGCTCGCGCCTTACAGTCAAGCCCACGTCACGATCAAAATTGAGGTGCCATGAGCCTTGCACGCCGAATCACCGCAACTTGGCGACCGGCCGGCATTCCGCTTGCCTGGCGACAGCTCATGGGCGAAAAGAAACGATTTGCCGTAGCGGTTCTGGGCGTGGCCTTCGCCGTGGTTCTGATGCTGTTTCAGGTCGGCGTTTTCCGCGCTTTCATGGTCATGGTCGTGCGGCCTATCGAAGCCCTGCGGGGCGACTTGGTCATCATCAGCCGCGACATGCAGTATCTCATGACCACGGCGTCCTTCCCTGAGCGGCGTCTCACCCAAACCGAAGCCTTGCCCGAGGTGCGCCGCGTCTATCCCGTGCGCCTCGCCTTCTGCATGTGGCGAAACCCGGACTGCGGCAAACAATACGAGCTTGCGCTGTTCGGCATCCGTCGCGACGCCAATCCGTTCATCCTGCCCGAAATCGAATCGCAACTGGAGGTGCTCTCTTTGCCGGACGGTGCGCTTTACGACGCGCAATCGTCGCCGGAATACGGTGACGTCCGCGCGCACCTGAAGCGCGAGCCCGCGCTCGCGGCAGAGGTCAACCGCAAGCGGCTCCGTGTGCTGGGCACCTTTTCGCTCGGCCAGACCTTGGCCGCTTACGGCACGGTGCTGGTGGGCGCAGAGACCTTTCAACGTCTCGACGGACGCGCCGCAAACCTGATTGAGCTCGGCATGATTGAGCTCGCCCCGGACGCAACCCCCCAAGCGGTCGCAGACCGGTTGACCGCGCTCCTGCCCGACGATGTCGACATCATCACCCGC
>CAZTDL010000848.1:0-1932 GCA_964612775.1 uncultured Lentisphaeraceae bacterium | reverse complement strand
AACATGAGCGGCTTCGCGTGTCCGAAGTGCGGGGAGGTCACGCCGATCCTGCGGGCGGGCGGAGGGCGCGTCATGGCCGAGGAAATGAAGGTGCCGTTCCTCGGGTCGATCCCGATCGACCCGCTGATCGCCGAGTCGGGAGACGAGGGCAAGGCGTTCGTGGAGTCGGCTGCGAGTTCGCCTGCGGCCGGCTCGTTCCGGGAGATCGTACGGGAATTGACCGTCTGACGAAACCGGGACGAACGTCCGGCAGTGACAACTATGAAAAGCGAAGAAGCGAAGGCTTTGTTCAGAAGCGGTGCGAATTGCGCTCAGGCGGTCGTGGGTGCCTATGCGAAGGAGTGCGGCTTGGACTTTGACCGCGCCATGCAGCTGGCTTGCTCTTTCGGCGCCGGCATGGGGCGGCTGAGGGAAGTCTGCGGCGCCGTGTCGGGCATGTTTATGGTCATCGGTCTGATGGAAGGCTATAGTGATCCGAAATGCAAGGCTTCGAAAGATCAGCATTACGCGCGGGTGCAGGCGCTTGCCGCGGAATTCAAGGGCAAGACCGGCTCGCTCATCTGCCGTGAACTGCTGGGGCTTTCCCCGTGTGCCGACTCGCCGGTCTCCGAAGAGCGGACAGGCGAGTACTATCGAAAGCGGCCCTGCGCGGAGATCGTCGGCCTGGCCGCCCAGATCTTGGAAGACCATTTGAAAGCCGGTTCAGGTAAAGTTTAAGGAGAACGACATGAACAAAATGACTCGGAGAAGCATGGTCACCGCGATCGGCGCGGCGGGCGCGGGAACCTGCGTGTGCGGGCTGGGCGGCGGATGTGCCACGTTCAGCAAGGTGGGCGGCACGCCCGCGATTGCGGCCGACGCGTATGCTGTCGAAGGGAAGACGCTGAAGGTGACGCTCGGCAAAACGCCCGCGCTGGCAAGCGTGGGCGGGGCGGTCAAGATCGTCGACGCGCGTCTGCCGACGCCGATCATCATTGCGCGGACGGGGGAGGCCGAATATGCGGTCGTGTCGCTGCTTTGTCCGCACCGGGGTGTGGAGGTCGAGTACCGGCACGCGGACAAGCAGTTCCGTTGCGCCAGCTTGGGCCACTCCAAGTTCGGCACGGACGGCACGCTCAAGAAGGGCCTGACCAAGAAGTCGCTCAGCCGCTACATCGCCGCGCTTGATCCTGCCGACAAGAACCGGCTCGTGGTCACCCTCTGATGTTCGATCACTTCGACCTGCTTGCGCCCGTCTACGAACGGCTGATTCCGCCGCCGGACCCGGAGGTGTTGAGAACGCTGCTCGGGCTTTCGCCTGAGCATGTGCTGCTCGACGCCGCGGGCGGCACGGGGCGCGTGTCGGGCGTGTTCGCCGCGTCGGTGGCGCGAGTCGTCGTGTGCGACGCTGCGCCGCGCATGTTGGAGCAGGCCCGCAAGAAAGGGTTGGAGACGGTGCAGGCCGAGTTGGAAGCGCTGCCGTTCGCGGATGCGACCTTCGACCGCATCCTGTTGGTCGATGCCTTTCATCATGTCAACGATCAGCGTATCGCACTCCGCGAGTTGCTGCGGGTTCTGAAACCTTCGGGCCGGCTCGTGATCGAAGAGCCAGACGTGAGGCGTCTGCCGGTGAAGATCGTGGTCCTGCTGGAAAAGCTGTTCCTGATGCGGAGTCACTTCAGGTCGCCGGCGGCCATGGCAAAGATGACCGTTGAGAGCGGGGGCAGGCCAACGCTCGCCCGCGAGGATGGCTTCCGGGTCTGGTTTGTGATCATCAAATAATGTACAGTGTCTGCAACTGGAGAAGCTGATGAGCGCAGACAAAAAGTCGCTGTTGACGGAAGACCCGCGCGTGCCCTTGGCGGCGGAACGGACCTTTCTCGCTTGGATTCGCACGGGGCTCGTCGTGCTGGGCGTCGTCTTGAACGTGGCCGCGCTGGTGCGTTATTCGGA
>CAZTDL010000847.1:0-1935 GCA_964612775.1 uncultured Lentisphaeraceae bacterium | reverse complement strand
GATCGCCCTCGCCGGACAGCGTGTATTGCTATACGCCGGGACTGGCTCGACTCGACAGCGGGCGCCTTGTCGCCACCATGGACTTTGGCGGAAAGGGGTGGAAAAAAGAGGAGCCGAAAGGGCGCGCGTTCACATCGGATGACCATGGAAAAACGTGGACTCTGCGCGGCCGTTTTCCGATCGTTCACGCGCGTCCCTTTGTGGCCGGCAAAGCGCTTTATGTGCTGGGGCATATGGGCGATCTGACGGTGGTTCGGTCGGATGACAACGGCGACACTTGGAGCGCGCCTGTAAAACTGACGGACAAGCAATCATGGCATCAGTCGGCTTGTAACGTGTGGTATGCCAACGGATGCGTCTACTTGGTGATGGAGCGGCGAGTCACCAGCCGGATCAAAGGCTGGTCCGTCGGTGAGCTCGCGCCGGTGCTGATGCGAGGCCGCGTTGACGCCGACCTGACCAAACGCGAGAACTGGACGTTTGCATCTGAGCTTTCGTTCCATGATACCCTTCCGCAGATCGAGACTGATCCGGACATCGATTATTTTGGTGTGCCGTTCTATCCGTCGGCTTACCCGAACGGGTTTATGCCCGCGCCGAGGCGCGACAGCGCGCCGATCGGCTGGCTGGAGACGAACGTGATTCAATTCACTGACCCTGATCATTATTGGTTCGATCCCAAAGGCAAGACCTTCCATCTTTGGGCGCGGGCGCACACCGGCGGTACGGGCTACGCGGCGATCGCCAAGGTGGTCGAGAATGACGACGGCACGATGACGACGATGCTGGAGAAAGTGCCGTCCGGGAAGACGGCGCTGTTTCTGCCTTGTCCGGGGGGGGCAGATGCGGTTTCATGTGTTGTATGATGCGCCGACCAAGCTTTTCTGGCTGCTCAGTTCGCAAGCGACGGATTCAATGACCCGTGCGGAGCGGTTGCCGAATACCCGCTACGGGCTGCCCAATAACGAGCGGCACCGTCTGCAACTTCATTTTTCAAAAAACATGGTGGACTGGTGCTTTGCCGGGCTCGTGGCCATGGGGCCGACGCCGCGGGAAGCGAGGCACTATGCCTCGATGGTCGTTGACGGAGACGACTTGCAGGTGCTGTCGCGCAGCGGCGATAGCTATGCCAAGTCAGCGCATGACGGCAATATGATCACGTTCCATACGGTGAGAAATTTCAGGGCTTTGGTTTACTGACCGGCTTGATCTGTAAAAGGAAACGGCAAGATGAAGACAAGGTTGATTTTTGCGGGTGTGGCGGGCCTGTTGGTCTCGCGAGCGCTGGCCGCTGAGAGCGGCGGCGCGATAACGGTTTCAGAATTTATCAACGACCCGATGCCGACCCCCTCGTGTCATGCATCGACGGTGGCGGAGACGCCGCAGGGGTTGGTCGCGGCATGGTTCGGGGGCCAGCGAGAGGGGCATCGCGACGTCGGAATCTGGCTGTCGCGCCAAGAGAAAGGCCGCTGGATGCCGGCCGTTGAAGTGGCGAACGGCATACAGAACGAGGCGCTGCGTTATCCTTGCTGGAATCCGGTGCTGCATACTGCGAAGGATGGCACGCTGGTCTTGTTCTACAAAGTCGGACCGGACTGCACCTGGTGGTGGGGTGAACGCCGGATTTCACGGGATCAGGGGAAGACATGGTCGAAGGCGGCCCGCTTACCTAGCGGGATGATGGGTCCGATTAAGAACAAGCCGTTGCTGCTGGACGACGGTCGCATGCTGTGCGGGGCCAGTTCGGAGTATGGGCCGTGGCTGGTTCATGTTGAAACCACGGATGACAGCGGGACTGCGGCATGGACGCGGACAGGCCCGCTGCACGGGCGGACCATCAACGCTATTCAGCCGAGTTTTCTGGTGCATCCGAATCATGTTTTGCAAATGATTGGGCGGACGAAAGAAAAGAAGGTTTTCTCCATCTTCTCCCAT
>CAZTDL010000846.1:0-1943 GCA_964612775.1 uncultured Lentisphaeraceae bacterium | reverse complement strand
ACCGATAGATATGAAAAATGCCTTTTGGCACCGGTTCCCGCTTCAATAACTGTCCCTGTTGGTTCTCTCTGTTCTGGAAGTTTCGGATACAGTATTCCGGCCGCTAACACAACGGTTCTGGATGTTTCCACGCAGTGAATGGCCCGCGGAAGAGGAAGCAATCGTCCGAGATAAGTCGACGCGAAATCAGACAATGCTTCGCGAGATAACGTTGGCGTTTCCCAATACGGGCATCCCCATGTCATATTGGACAATTGCCTGATTTGCTCTTGGGTCAGAAGGTTGAGTCGAATCGTTTCTGCTAAGCTTTTTCCTCGTAGCAACGTGTGCAACATCGAGCCTTCTAAGCAAGGCGAATGCTCGCTTTTCTTCTCTGTAGTCATTTGGTCCCATTGCGTTGTTCCAATCAGTCCGCCAGGAGAAAACATTTGGTAAACCAGCAAATTTAGCGCGAGCCTGGCGTCTTCAGGCACGCGTCCATCCGGTGTGGCACCGTGATCGAACAGTGTGGGATTGTTGCCACACGCCAAGGTTAGGTCAATCTTATCTGCCAAAGCGTTCGTTTCCGCATCGAGTCCGTCCACCTGCAGAAACGCGTGTTCGCCGAAGAGGTTGAAGCGATGCTGCCATGTGTCGAGATAGGCCAGCGCGGCGTCGGCGAGACGGGAACGGCATGCGAGCCAGTCCTCCTCGTCCTTGGGTCCGTCGAGCGCGGCTTGGGCGATGCAGATCAAAAGACGCATCAGCGCGATGCGCTGGCAGGGGTTCGCCGCGAGGTCGGCGATCGTCTCGCCATCTCGAAAGACTTCGTTCAGGCTGACGAGACGGGGCGTCTTGTCCAACATGACGACCGGAATCCATGGATCGCTAACAAGGTTCATTCGCATCTCCTTCACCAATCGGTTTTCAATGAATCAAAAGCGCCGTCCTCCGTGTGTGCGGCGGACGGTTCGTTCGGGGCGTTGGCGTCCTGCGGTTTGTCGCTCCGCCAGACGCCGTATTCCGGCGAGTAGCGGAGGACTGTTTCAGTGCCACTGACACACCTGAGAACGCCGCCGTCTTTGCAGACAAGCACGGCCGGTCTGTCGAAGAAATGGCGGTCGAGCCAAGGGGCGTTCTGCCGGACGTTTCCCCTGTCCGGCAAGAGGTGACAGGCAACGGAAACGGTGCTGGCGTGCAGGGCTTTTGTCGCGGGGAAGTCGGGAACGTAGGGGCTCAGACTCCAAGACGAACCGTCGAGCAGTCGCACCTGCGCGCCTCCCTGAGTCAACGCCTCCGGATCGTCGGCCAGCAGCAGTACGGTTTTCGTGGGCAGGTCGCTGTAACGGGTCGCGGCGTGTTCATCGTCCTCGCCGGTCGGGAACCCGAGATTGGTGTCCTTCGCGCTACACGCCAGTTTGCGCAGATGTTCGCCGCGTTTCTCCAGCCGTTGCTTGAGCAGCCCCATGACGCTTTCGGACGGGTCGGCTTGTTCCGCGTACGTGGCTTCGATCAGGGTGCGGATGTCGTCGGGCAGGACGACGGCATAAAGCGGCTTCCAGACGGCGTGCGAACGCAGGAGCACATACGGGGCATAGACGCAGGCGTTCTCCTTGCCGAGCGTTTGTAAGACCGCATCGACAGTCGCGCACGCCGTTGGGTCTTGCGTGACGATCACGAACTCGGGGCCGGAACAGGCCCGGTTGCCGCGGTCGTGCCGCCACAGACGACCCATGCGCTGGAGTAGCATGTCGGTGGGCGCGAGTTCCGAGATCATCCAATCGGCGTCGATATCCACGCTTTGTTCGACGATCTGCGTGGCGATGAGCACGCAGCCGTGGGGTCGATGTTCGCTGTTCTTGCCGAGCTTCGCCATCCATTCGTTTTCGATCTTTTCGCGCTGAAACATCGGGAAGCGGGCGTGAAGGATGCCGACGGGGAAGGTGTCGCCGGGCATGGCCGCT
>CAZTDL010000845.1:0-1943 GCA_964612775.1 uncultured Lentisphaeraceae bacterium | reverse complement strand
TCTTGGGCGTTTTTTTTGCGCCGACAGGCGGCACGTCTGACTGGTGTTTGCGCAACAGGTAATCGAGATTGTCGAAGATGGGTTCCATCCAATGAGAAAGTTTTTCTTCCTTGTCGCCCGGCAGGTAACCGATATCTTTGCCGAGTGGCACGATCGGCCGCGAGACGAGGATACGATCATAGAGATGTTCACGTTGTACGAGATGCAACCCTGCCGCGAGAGCCAGTAACGTTTTTCCGGTACCGGCTTGTCCCACGAGAGTGACGATACTGACAGCAGGATCCATCAGCAACTCAAGTGCCATTCGTTGCTCGATGTTGCGTGCTTGTATGCCATAGACATTGTCGATTGCAAGGTTGATTTCGGCCAGCGTACCATCCGGAAAGACACGGGCGATAGCTTTCATCTCGGGGTTTTCCGCAGCCGAAAGGTGAAGAAACATGTTGGGATGACGCTTGGCGGGCAACGACGAAAGCACCTGCCCATCGTACAGGCGTTCAATGATTTCCTGCGGCACGATTTGTTCATCGTAACCGCTGTAAAGCTCGTCGAAGTTAACCTTCTCGTGCTCGAAGTCTTCAGCCTCGAGTCCTATTGCGTTTGCTTTGACGCGGACATTGATGTCCATTGAGACGATGATGACGCGTTCGCCTTGCCGTCCAAGCCAATAGGCGAGTCTGATCAAAGCATTGTCTGGCGTGTCTTCCTCAAGACCGGCTTTCTCTACCTCCGGCGTGACCAAAACACGGAGCGTTCCGCCCGTAGTGAGGGGCACGCCCTTTGAGAGTTTTCCGTCTGCGCGATGCGCGTCGAGTTTTCGGATAGACTCGCGTGCGTTGCGTCCGAGCTCTGAACTCTGAGTTTTAAATTTGTCCAGTTCTTCGAGCACAACCATCGGAAGGACGACCTGATTGTCGTCGAACACGTCGAGCGCCACGGGGGAATGGAGAAGGACGTTGGTATCGAGGACAAAGGTTTTGACAGGTTGCTTTTTTTTGCGCCGAGAGGCCGTTTTTGCGGGCATAATGAAGATTCCGTTACAGGTTACGTGTTATGCGTCGGAAGATAGGTCCGGTAGGTCTTCCATCCATAATGCATAATCACCGCGAAACAAATCATCGGAAGGATGAACGAGGCTCGTACGCTGTCGAGCATTCTGAAGCCCAGATTGATTGCGTCTTGGTCCATAATCCAACCCTGTATAGGCGGCATGAGACAACCGCCGCCGATCGCCATGATAAGACCTGCCGCTCCCAGTTTGGCATCGTCGCCAAGGCCGTTCAAAGCGATACCATAGATGGTCGGGAACATGAGTGACATGCAGGCCGAAGCTCCGACCAGTGATATCAGACCCGACATGCCCGCGATCTGAAAAGGGGCATGGAGATAGATGCCGAGCGACGTAACAGCTCCCGTGGACTGTTCCAGTTTTGCGGCCAAAAGCGCACCTGCTTCGGGGTTCCCTCCGCCGAAGATGGTCCAGCCGATCAGGACGAGCCCGATCGATGCGAGCGACAGCAATAGTCCACCCGGGTTAAAGAACTTGAGCAGAAACGTGCAGATAAAGCGGCTTGTCACGAAGATCGTCATGGCGATCATGTTGTAAAATTGGCTGTCCGACTTTGCCATTCCCAAGGTTTTTCCGCATATTGGATGATGAATGTCCAGCACATGATCTGCACGCCGACATAAAATATCTGAGCAATGACACTGGAGACATAACGGTGATTTTTTATGAGCCGGCTGAACGTGGGGCCCAAATCGAGCGAGTTATGTTCCTCGCTTTTGTTACGGGGCAATTTAGCGATAACGAAGATGACCATCATCAGAAGCACGACGATCCCGAGGATCGCATAGGGGCCGATGATGATGGAGAGATCGTGATTGGCGATGGCGTTAAGCTTGGCCGGGTCTGTGGTGAGCAAGGCTCTGCGCGCCTCCTC
>CAZTDL010000844.1:0-1946 GCA_964612775.1 uncultured Lentisphaeraceae bacterium | reverse complement strand
CATCCCTCGATATCCGCTGTAACGGGGGTTGGCATTGCGGACAAGCATCACCGTCCGGCTCTGCTCAGCATGTTCTTCCATAGCTGTCCTCTTTGGCCTTGCCGCCTTTAGTGTGATCTTCGCATCTTCGGCAGGTTCGCCCACAGGGCAGTCCCGTTGATGGGCCAGCGCGATGAGCCGTCATGCATCCTCTTCTGCCGAGTTGACTTGCCCAAGGGGTAAGCGTAAACTGAAACATAATTTGCACAGGGCAGTCCCGACCGCGTGCATTTAACCAAGCGAAGGAGACTCAACACGACCTCACGTCGTCTATTCATCGGCTCAATGTTCACCTTGGCCGCTGTCCCCCTGCTCTCCCGCGGCCAAACCTGCTGCGCGGCCAAACCTGCTGTGCGGCCAAAGCCGCTAAAAAGGAGGCTGCCGCAGCCGTTTCGTCGAACCTCAAGGCCACAGGCGCCACGATCATCGAATCAAACGGCAAAAAAACAAAAATCAAGATCAAGTGTGCCAAATGCGGTTACAAGAGCCCCGCGATCGAAATCGACACGCCCACGGCCGGCAATCCCTATACGCAAGACTGGACCTGCCCTAAGTGCGGACACAAACAGAAGATTACGGTCGAAGTCCCTGTGGCCTGAGCGGCGCGACTTCACCGGCAGAATCCATGTTGAACGGAACTGACAAACAGAGTCTTTCCAAACGCTGGCGTCTCCGCCTGAAGGCGGGGGCGCTGGCGCTGATTTTCGCGTTCTTTTCCCTCTTGCCGTGGGTCCATGTGATGATCCCGGGATTGCATGGCGGTCACGGGGGCTGTCATCATGCCGCATCCGAGTCGCCGACCGGCGACGCTCCCGCCCTGGTTGCGGATCTGGCGGGCGCGGCGGATACCTGCTGGGTGTGCACAAGTCTGCCGTCGTTGCTCAGCCATGCCGACGCGCAGCCATCCTTTTTAAAACCCGCCGTTCGGCCCGACACGCTGTTTTGTTTCGCCGCGCCGCTGGCGCGGATAACCGTTTGCCGCATTCTCTCCAACCGTTCTCAGGCCCCACCCGCCACCGAACGTGTCTGACGTTTCGTGTGACGGGCGGCGGATGCGTCCGATCCCTGTGCGGATCGGGCCGTTCAAAAGGCCGGACGCGGGTGCGTTCCGGTGTCCGCCGTTTACGTTACACTCCGAAGGCCAAGGCGGCCCGTCTCTGCCGGGTGGCAGTCATCCGTCGGCCGCCGAGAACAATCTTGAGGTTGGAGAATTATCATGACTATGATCAAGTCCCTGTCTTTGACGGGGTTCGCCCTATGGCTCATGGCCGGCACGCCGCTGGCCGCCGAAGAGTCTGGAAAACGCGCGGACGCAAAGGCTGCGCAGGAACGAAACGCGCCGCCCGGCGCCATCACCACAAACGCGCCCGTCGCGGCGCGCGGAGGTGACACGCTGCAGTTGGACACGCTGGTCGTTGAGGGCCGGGCGGAAACGGAGAAAGCGCAATCCATCGAAAGCCGTACGCTGACGACCCACAAAGTGGTGGATCTGGCGGAGATTCTCTCAGACGAGATGGTCGAGGTGCAGATGATCCGCAAGAGCGGGTACGGCAACGAGGTGTCGATGCGCGGGTTCGGTCAGGAGAACCTGCGAGTTTTGCTCGACGGCGGTATCCTTGAGGGCGCCTGCGGCAGCCGCAAGGATCCGTCGCTTTCGCACATCAACATGCTGACGGTGGACGACATCATCATCCGGCAGGGCCCCTTTGACGTGACCAAGCCGGGGTGCCTGGGCGGCTACGTGGATGTGGTCACCAAAAAGCCGCGCCCGGGTTACGGCGGGGAGTTGCTGGCCAAGGCGGGCAGCTACGGCTTCCTGAGCGGCGGCGGCATGGGGTACGCAGGCGACGACAAGGTCCAGGCGCTGGCGGGCTACAACTGGTCCGAGTCGGGCCAGTACAAGGACG
>CAZTDL010000843.1:0-1953 GCA_964612775.1 uncultured Lentisphaeraceae bacterium | reverse complement strand
CGCCGTCGACCTGAACGGGCTGGTTGACCTCCCGGTCGCGATGGATGCAGCCCCCGCGTTCAGTGCCATGAACAACAATTACAGTCTGCCGACGTGGACAGGCAATAAGGGGCACATCGCCATCGCGGCCTACTGGGACGATCTCTGTGCGTGGGCGGCGCCGGCCGCGCCGGACATCCGCATAGCGGATGTCGCGGTCGGTTCCCGAACCATCGTCGAGTTCAGGGACATCGGGCGTCGCTACGACAACACGGGGACCGAGGCCGCAACTTTCCAGATCATTCTATCCTCTTCCAACACGGTCTACGTCAGTTACCTCTCCGCTGCCGCGAATTTGCGTGGCCAGAGCGCTACCCTCGGCGTCCAGGATTCCGCCCGCCGGACATACGTCAATACGAATCGTTACTATAACCTGACGTGGTCGTACAACACGTCGTACAGCGCTCCGGACTCCATCTCCCCTCCGATGACGCTCGCCTACCATATCGGCACAGGCACCTGCCCGACGAACGCGGACTCGGACGCCGACGGGCTCACGGACCGCCAGGAGCTGCAACGCGGCACCGACCCGCTGAACCGCGACACGGACGTCGACGGGCTCTCGGACTCGGCAGAGGCCGCGCTCGGCACCTCGCCGACGAACGCCGACACCGACGGCGACGGCATGCCCGACGGCTGGGAGCACGACAGGGCTCTCAACCCGACCGACCCCGGCGACGCCGCGCTTGACCCCGACGGCGACGACCTCAGCAACCTCGCCGAATGCCGGGCCAATACCAACCCAGCCCTGCCGGACACCGACCGCGACGGACTCTCCGACAGCCGCGAGGCCGGTTGGGTCTCCGTCGCGCACGGGCAGGCGTTCCGTTTCGACGTCTCCGGCGGGACGAACCTGCTGCCCGGCACGTCGACCTTTAACGACAACCGCTACATCGTGCCGCTGCCTTTCCCCGCGTTCCTTGCTGGAATGACGTCGACCGCCGCCGTCATCAGCGTGAACGGAGTGCTCGGCTTCCTGAACAGCACCAACGTTGGATCCTACACGCCCGGCTCCGCCAACAAGGACTTCTCCTCGCCCACGCCTTACAACTCGGCACACGCCACCGTCGCAGCTTACTGGGACGACCTCAAGGCCTACCCCGCCAACCTCGGCTCGCGGATCACCGTCGCAACCGTGGCGACCAATGGCGACACCTATTGCGTCATCGAATGGAAGAACCTCGGCTTCTATGCGGGCGGCGGCAGCACAAACGACATGCTGACCGTCCAGCTCGCCCTCTCCCAGTCCCATCCCGACACCGTCGCCGTCAGCTACCTCGACCTGCGCGGCGCGGCGAACGGAGGCTCTGCGACCATCGGCGCGCAGACGGCGAGGGCCTACCGCAATTTCCCAATCGCCTACGAGAAGCAGGGGAGCGTCGCGACGGGCGACCTCATCACCTACCGCTTCGGCACGGGCACGGACCCGCTCAACAGGGACACGGACGGGGACGGGCTCAAGGACGGCGCAGAGCCGGCTGTCGGCACCGACCCGCTTTGCGCGGACACTGACGGCGACGGTCTCCCGGACGGGTGGGAGGCGGATTGGGGAACCGACCCGCTGTCGGCCGATGGAACCGACGGCTTCGACGGCGACCCCGACGGCGACGAGCTTCACAACGGTGCCGAGCTGGAGCACGGCTCCGACCCGCTGCACGCCGACACCGACTATGACGGGCTCTCCGATCCGCAAGAGACGGGGTTCGTCCGGCGGGACCCCGACACCGGCTTCCGCTTCGACGTCTCTGGAGGCGTCGATCTCACGCCCGAACTCGCGGACTCGACGGCCCGCGGCAACGCCTCTGTGCGGTTGCCCTTCCCTGTCGATATTGGGGGCGTCGCCACCGACATGGTCGTGAACGTCAACGGCCTCGTGTTCCTGTTTACGGGCGGCGGGAACACCATCTCGTCCGG
>CAZTDL010000842.1:0-1956 GCA_964612775.1 uncultured Lentisphaeraceae bacterium | reverse complement strand
GATCGGATTGGCGGACGTCGGTACCGGTCTCCCGCGACCACGCGGCGACGTTCTCCGCTGGCGGGAAACGCACACGAAAGGAACCTCTGCATGAAATTGACCGATGCCGAATTCTGCGAATCGCACTGCCCTGTCTGCACGAAGGCCCGTCGTGGCAGCAAACTCGCGCGCTTTCTGCAAAAGATTGAAATGGCGCTGACTGGCGGCGGTTGCCCCGCCGGACGCGCGCGTCAGAAGAAGTATGGCGTGAAACCGAATGAGTTGCGGAGTGACCTGCGTTAAACCGATGGCGTCGCCGCTTGGAAGACGGGTTCTGCTGGACGGCAATGTGGTTTGGCCTCCCTTGGCACGATCCGCGCGTTTTCATGCGATGGCCCGAAATATGCGTGTTGTATACACATTTTGAGCGGCGATTTACAAGACGCAAAAGAACAGAAAGCGTACGATTCAACCATCATACTAACTTGGGCCGGTGATGTTTGTCGCAGTCCGGTCAGCGAAAAGGGGGCGTGCGAATGAAAGAGGGATTGTCCGGTTTGCAGCAGGCGGAGCGTGTCGGAACGTTGAACCGTCGGCATTTTTTAAAACGGGCGGCCGCGGCCAGCGGAGCGTTTGCACTCCCTTATCTGATTCCGGCGTCGGCGTTGGGGCGAGGCGGAGCGGTTGCGCCGAGCGAGCGGATCGTCATGGGCGGTATCGGGATCGGTAACCGGGGGACGGCTGATTTGCGTTCGGGGATTTTGCGGGAGGCCGATGCCCAGTTTGTCGCGATCTGCGATGTTCGGAAGGATCGCCGGGAGGCCGTCAAAAAGCTTGTGGATGAAAAGTACGGGAACGCGGACTGCGCCATGTACAGAGACATGCGCGAATTTCTGGCGGAGCGGACGGACATCGATGCCGTGCTGATCGCCACGAGTGATCGCTGGCACACCACGGCGTCGGTCTTGGCCATGCGCGCGGGTAAGGACGTGTACTGCGAAAAGCCCGGATCGATGACGATTGCGCAGGGGCAGGCCGTTGTGAAGACGGCGCAGCGCTACGGCCGTGTTTTTCAGACCGGTACGCAACGTTTGAGCGAGTCGAATTTCACGGTGGCCAATGAATTGCTGCGGCTCGGCCGGCTCGGCGAGGTTCGCAAGGTGTATGCGCACATCGCGGGAGGAACCAGCGCGAATATGAACCGGGCGTGGCTTCCGGCGGAACCGGAGCCGCTGGTTGAGGAATTGGACTGGAACGCGTGGTTGGGTCCGGCTCCGTGGCGTCCCTACAATTCGCATTATGTGCACGGCGGTTGGCATGGGCAGTATGATTTTCATACGAGTTGTATCGGCGAGTGGGGCTCGCATACTTTTGCGCAGTGCCATGTGGCGCTTGGATTGGGGAGCACCTCGCCGGTTTTTTATGGGTACGTGAACAATAATGACAGCGGCAACGGCATGGTCACGCGCTTCGCCAACGGTACGGAAATGATCTTGCGGCAGAGCGGCTGGCACGGCTCGTGCGGTGTGCGGTATGAAGGTTCCGAAGGATGGGTCGCGTGTGCCGACGGTTATTCTCGTCCGGACGTGTCCCATCCCTCATTGCTGGTCGACTACGCGAAACTGCTGCAGAATTACATGTCGCGCACCGGTCGTCGAATGGGGCATATGCGGAACTTTCTGGATTACGTTAAGACGCGTCAGCAACCTGTCTCCAATGCGGAGATTATGCACCGTTCGATGTCGTCCGTGCATGCGGCGAATATCGCGATGTGGCTGAAGCGCGACATGCGTTTCGATCCTGTGACCGAAACGTTCGTCAACGATCCCGAGGCGAATCGGATGCTTTCGCGCGCCATGCGTCAACCTTGGCAGGTTTAATTTTCACGACTGTAGCGTTCCAAAAGAGCACAAAGCTCGTAAGGATTGATTTTCATGAATACGTTTTTTAAGTGTCTGACCGCATCGGTATGGGCAG
>CAZTDL010000841.1:0-1959 GCA_964612775.1 uncultured Lentisphaeraceae bacterium | reverse complement strand
GATGAGCAGATTGGCCTTGTCGGTCTGGATGCTAAAACATGCGTGGCCGTGATAGGTGATTTTGACGATCATGGGAAGCCTCTCGTGATGCGTGTTGCGTGAAAACTTGTCGAGATCATCCTGTCTGACTGGATTTGACCAATTTGAGGGTGGGTCGGATTCGTATGCCCCCCTCGGAAGCGACAACGAAGTTGCCGGATAGTCGGTTCTGGTAGTTCTCCATGACCGCCCTGACGACTCTAACGCGGTTAGCCGAACTCTCGTCGTGGAGGCGCAAGAACAGCACGCCGTGATATAGTATTACCCCGCGACATTTGCGTTGATCGCGAGAATCTTCCTTACCACGAAGACACCAAGACACAAAGCCTTTGAGACCTTCGTGTTTTTGTGCCTTTGTGGTGATAGGTTCGGTTGCGGCCGGAGGCCGCGCTATGTTTGGCCACTTCGAAAAGCTAACTCGCCGAAGTCCTTGTCGTTTGTGATCAGAATGCGCGCGGCAGTGGCGGCCTCGGCCATAATGTCACAATCATCGCCTTGCGGCATGGTCTCAGAGACGGCCACTACGTCATGGCCCGCGCCACGCAGGTACTCGACGACTGCTACACCGGTGGACTCGTCTACGACGAACTGCATGGGATCACCTACGCAGCAAGTGCCATCGGCAGGACATCCTCGTTTGCCAACATCTCGGCAGCGTAGGTCAGTGCTGCTCGAATGTCTTCGAGTTTCAGGCGCGGATATTCTCGCAAGATGTCGCTTTCTGGAACACCTTGAGCGAGCATACGAACGACGAGTTCGACCGGAATGCGGGTACCGCAGATTACTGGCTTACCGACCATGATTTTAGGGTCTATACTGATCCGTTGCTGCAGTAATTGATTCATAGATTCCTCGTGACAGTTGAAGTGACCGGCGCTTCACAAACCACGATCACTTCGACACTACATGTTCTCCCCGCCCTGCGCGGCTTTCGCGGCGCGACGAGCGGCAGCTTCGGCCTTCAGCCGTTCGATCTCCTCCGGCGTGCGCTTTGCGCCGCTGCTGGGCGGCGCGGCCTCGGCGACAGGGGGGACCGGTTCCGGCGCGGGGACTGGGAGCGACGACGCGGCTTTAACCAGTGCGGGGGCAGCCTCGCCACCGGCCTTCGCGGCACGGCGCGCGGCGGCCTCGGTCTTGAGCCGCTCGATCTCCTCTGGCGTGCGCTTCGCGCTAGCCGCGGTCGGCGCAACCTCGACGACGGGGGCGACCGGTTCCGATGCAACGGCCGACGGTGTAACTTCAACCGGCGCGGACAGAGACGCGCCAGCCTCCGGCTTCGAGCCGCCAGCTTCCGCCTTTGCGGGCCGCTTCGGTTTTGCCGCCTTCTCCGCTTCCTTCGCCTTCCGCGCCTCTTCTTCGGCAGCCCAATCGGTCGGCCGGATCTGCGCGTAGTAGGTCGTGGGCTGGCGCAATGCTTGTAGATCGAACACCAGATACGGCATCCGCTGATGCGCGGCGATCTCGTATTCGTGGTTCATCTTGATGGCATCGAACGGGCAGAACTCAGCGCACAGCCCGCAGTTCATACAGATCGTCGTGTCGATGTGAAACTCGGCTGGCCGCGTGATCGGCTTGCCGTTCTCGTCCCTGTCACGCACGATCCAGATGCACTGCGGCGGGCACACCTTGGCGCAGATGCCGCACGCGGTGCAGCGATCCTCCCCGGTCTCCGCGTCGTAGACCAGCATCGGGATGTAGCGGAACCGCTCCGGCAGCTTGCGCCGCTCATCGGGATATTGAACGGTAAAAAGACCCGTTTGCTCAGAACCGATGCGCTGCTCGATCTCTTCGCGGCCACCCGCGTAGCGGCTGGGGATCTTCTTGACGTCGTCGACGTACGTGTCGATGAACTCCTTCAGCGTCACGCCGAGGCCCTTGAGGATGCCTGATCCGAACATTTCGCGCTCCTTGAGCGGTAGA
>CAZTDL010000840.1:0-1961 GCA_964612775.1 uncultured Lentisphaeraceae bacterium | reverse complement strand
CCTTGACGTCCAGGCCGCACAGCACCGTGCCGATGACCGAGGACGTTTCACCGCCTTCGGAGATCGCCACCACCACGTCGCCCTCGGACACGCCGGCTTCTTTCATCTGGTGATAGCCGAAGGTGATGTAGTCCTCGAACATTTCCACCGAGCGGATCAGCGCGAAGTCGCCGCCGGTCATGACGGCCTGCGTGCGTTCGGCCATGTCGCCGCAGACGGCCTTGAGTGCGGGATGCTTCTCGAACGTCTCGCGCCAGTAACGCCGGTTTGCCGCGTCCAGCAGGATCGACAGACGTCCTGTGGCGCCGCAACCGCTGAAATAGACTTTTCTGTCGGCGTCCAGCGCGGTCCGGATGGCCGTGCGCAGTTTGACGAATTCGGGCGAGGCCGCCACGCGGCGGGCCACTGGCGGAATGTCGTCGTCCACGCTCAGCAGCATGCGGATGCCGTTGGCGGTGTTGTCCTGCAGGGCTTTCGAAAGGCCGCGCGTTTTGGGATGAGACTGCTCGGTCGGCAGATAGCCGAGATGGAATTGCGTTTCGTTGCGGATGAAATCCAGCGCCTGTTCGCGCGGCGTCTTCGCGGCTTGTTGCGCCCAGACGGAAGATCCCGCCAGGATCAACGTCGTGCAACATGCGGAAAGGAATACGGCTGATCGGGTCATACATTCTCCCTTTATTGTTTCTCGTTGATTAAAACCACGCGGTCCACAAAGACCGATTTCACTTCGTTTTTGCGCGCGGGCGGCGCGGCCCAGAAAGAACGGCCCGGTTTGATCGCGACGCGGCCGAGGTCGATGGCGCGATAAACGGGGCCGGCGATCTCCTGAACCGGGATCGCCCGTGAAACGGCCATTTTCTTTTCGGCGAAATCGTAGACCCCGAGCGTGAGGCCGTCGCCGGTCCGAGCCGAGGCGTCGGCCCGGACATAAGCGACAATACGGCAGACCTGGGCTGTCGCTGTCGTCTTTTCGGGAACGGAGAAGCGCAGAAGGGGAAACTGAACCGCCCAGATCTTGTGGCTGCCGGACATGCGGGCCGCGTGTTTGTTGGAGGCGGCCTCGTCTTTCACAAGGCTGATCTGCCCGGAGGGTCGGGGATTGAACTCGAACTCCTGCCAGTCATCCCAAGCGTTCGGCGGCAGATTTTTGCAGACGTCCGGCATGGTCGCCGGCAAGGCGGCCGTTTCGAACCGGCGGATGAGCGTTTTTTTGTAGCCCTCGAACGTGTTTTCCGATGTGGTCTCGCAGTAGGCTTTGACTTGAAAACGATCGCAGGATGCGATCCACTCACGTGCGGCGACCAGCGGGTCGGTGTTGCGGGCAAACGTTGTCTCGGCCGCTCTTGCATGACGCTTCAGCATCGGGGCGTTGAGCAACCGGACATGATCGAGCGAGAGCTTTTCTCGCAGGACTTTGTCGGTCAGACCTTTCCGGCCGATGGGATCGGCCGTCTCTTCGGCTTGTGCGGCGGCCAGCGCGGCATTCATCAGGCGGGTCGCCTCCAAGATGCTGTCGGCGTCCAGCCAGTGCGTCACGTTGTTCTGATAGCAGCCGAGATAGACGCCGGACTTTTCCGCGCGATCATGCAGGAAAAGGAGATATCTTCGTAGCGCAGTACCGGTCTTTTCGCCGTAATAGCCCATCAGAAAAGTGTCGATCAGCTGGCCCGCATCCAGATCCGGATTCCAGAGGAGGTGCGAAATGACCCAGTGGCGGAGTCGCACGAAATCTCCTGCGGAACAGAGCGCGTCGCCCTGCTCAAAAAGGCCTGTTGCGCCGTATTTCACGAAGGTACGGATGTTCGGCGCGAGCACGCGCAGGTTGGGATGGGGGAGCATGTAGGAACTGAAACTGGTGACATAGTCCCAAAGAAAGAGATTACCGTCCGCCAAGCGGCTCCAGTCGGAGAGATCGCGGGCGAAGGGTCCGTTTTCCTTGCAGCCTTCAAGAGGTTGGAGAA
>CAZTDL010000839.1:0-1964 GCA_964612775.1 uncultured Lentisphaeraceae bacterium | reverse complement strand
CGTGGGTGCTGCAAGCATCGGCGGGCTGTGGTGATCGTGACGGCGATTATTGCGACGATCTCAAGCCCCTGTCAGCGCGCGTGCGCTGCCTCAAATACCAGCAATGACAGCTGAGCGGCGCGGCTCAGAGCCGCGCCGCTCGTCGCTGAGGAGAACATCATGAGTCACAAGCTGCGCGGTCTGGCCGCGCTCTGTCTGTTCTTGCTGGTGCCGGGTGCGCATAAATGCGTGGACGTGTTGGCGATGGTGCTGTTCGGAACGTCGATCGGCGTGCTGTTCTGTTTCCTCGGCGGGCTGATGGCCGTGGATGTGGCTCCCAAGAATGCGGCAGGCGCGGCACTGGGCGTGGTGGGCATTGCTTCATACCTTGGCGCGGGCATTCAGGACATCGTGAGCGGCTATCTGATCAAATCGCAGGGTACGGTTGAAGGCGGCAAGACGGTGTTTGCGTTTGCTCATACGGTTTTTCATTGGAATGGCATGACGTTCGCAGTGGATGACATTGCGCTCTTTTGGATCGGCGCCTCGCTGCTCTCGTTGCTCTGCGCGTTGACCGTGTGGAACGTCAGACCGAGAGAATGAGAACGAGCGCTGAACGATGATTATGAGGGGGAACGGCATGAAAAAGGCGTCTTTTATGGCCGTTGCAACGGCCATGGCAATCGAGTCTTCGGCACAGACGCTGCCACGGATTATCGCGCATCGGGGGGGCTCAAAGGAACAAGATCAAAACACGTTGGCCGCCTTGCTGAACAGCTATGAAAAAGGCATCCGCGGCTTTGAGATCGATGTGCGTCTCTCAAAGGATCGTCGTATCGTGCTGATGCACGACAGCCTGATCGAACAACTCACGACGGGGTCGGGGCGGGTAGAGGACCTGACGACGGATGAACTCGCGAAGATCCGTACCCGGAAAACGGGGCAGCCGTTGCCTTATCTGGAAGAGATTTTTGATTTTCTGAAAAATAAAGAGGACGCGTTTATCCAGGTCGAGATCAAGTGCGACAAATATAACGATGCGGATCTGACGAAAATGTGCCGAATCCTGTTGATGATGGTGAAAAAGCAGATCGATCCGGCGAAAGTCATTTTCATCAGTTTCGATGAGCGCGCGCTCAAAAAGATCAAGAAACTGAGCCCCGCGCAACAGACCTGTCTCGTCGCGAGCGAGGTCCATCCTCGGCTGCTCGCAAAAGCGAGGGCGGTCGGTGCGGATTATCTTTCCGTTCAACTGGACAATCTGGATCGAGACTTTATCAGAGATGCGCACAAGGCGGGATTGAAGGTGACCGCGTGGACCATTACGAATGAGGCCGACGCCCAACTCGCGATCGCGCTGGGCACCGACTTCGTGACGACGGATATTCCCGCCGCTCAACTTGAGCGGAAAAACGCGCGCCCATAGGCGGCTTATCGACCCGGCTTTGACGGCAGGCTGGAACGGCGAGGGCGGATATCTGCTGGAAGTCGGTTTTGCTTCTGACCGGTGTTTCGGCCCGAAGCATCCGATTGGGTTGAGTGCGAACCCTCATCTTTGGTAAAGTGATGAAATGAAATTGATCGAATTTGTCCCGCCTCGACCGCATCGGCTGTGGCCGCTATGCCGTCAGATGGGCATTACGGATGTGGTTGTGAAGGTCGCGCCGGAATTGACCGGGAGAGCGGAACCATGGCACCGCGACGCGTTGGCGGGTGTCGTGGGGGATCTTGCCAAGGCCGGACTGCGCGTGGTGGCGTTGGAAGGGGATCCGTTTGACATGACGCCTGTGAAAATGGGGCTCCGTGACCGCGACGAAACGCTGGAACACTACCGGATGCTGCTCGGGAATATGGCGGAACTGGGCATCGGATTGCTTTGTTACAACTTCATGGTCGGGACCGGTTGGCATCGCAGTGGGGTGCAAGAAGGGCGCGGCGGTGCGAAGGCAACGTATTTCAGACTGTCTGAAAACCTTAAAATCATG
>CAZTDL010000838.1:0-1965 GCA_964612775.1 uncultured Lentisphaeraceae bacterium | reverse complement strand
ACACTGTACATCCAAATGCCCCATAAGTGTTCATGTTATTTGTGCGCAGGCACTTGGTCGTACAATGTGTCGGGCGGCGCCCGCATCGATCCCGAAACCGCTTGCGCGAGCGGCATCTGCCTGCGGTTCACCGGCGGGACGACGTCGAGCTCCACGCTTTACAGCAGCAGTTTCCCGCTTCAGCTGGACAAAACCTATCGCGTGAAATTCGATTTACGGGCGGGGCAGGATGGACAGTCCGTTAACGTATCGGCGCGACGATGGGATGGCCAGGCCTACTTGGGCTTACAGCAACAGCAAATCGTCTCGGACACAACTTGGCGAACCTACCGGTTTATCTTCAAGGCTAACGCAAGCCTGTCCGGGCGCCTGGATTTCGATGTCAGCGGTGCTTCGCGGATCATCTACCTCGACAACGTCTCATTCGAGGAAGTTACGGTCGAATACAACGATCCGGCTGACGATGCCATGCCTCTCTTCAACCCAGGCGCTACGCCACAAACGCAAAGCTGTGCCGATGCCGGTATCGATCTCAGTCGTTGTAGTGAGTATGTATATTTCGCAGATGCCACGCCGGTCACTTGGCCGGTGACTGTTCCCGCGCATGGGTCGGTGATTCTGGTATGGGCCGGCAACCCGTTCCGGGACTCGGATCGTGATGGCGTGCTCGACGTGGAACCGGATCTCTGCCCGGGAACAACGCAAACGGTCGGCGTCGGCGCGAACGGCTGCGCCCCCACCGACCTGGCACTTACCATGACGGCGAGCGCGGCGACCGTGCTCGTGGGCGATGGGTTCACTTACCGCCTGACGGTCGCCAACAACGGCAACGAAGGCGGCGGTAACGTTAGTATCACCGACACCTTGCCGAGCGGTGTAACCTGGGTTTCAAGCACGCCCGATCAAGGCAGCTGCAGCGGTTCACAAACGGTGGTCTGTGATTTCGGTTTCGTGCCGGTGGGCGCGGCTGTCTCGGTCAGCATAAGGGTGAAGGCGACAGTTGCAGATACCTATGCGAACAATGCCTCGGCGAGCAGTGTACAGACGGACACGAATACCACTGATAATGTCGTGAGCAGCTCCGTTACCGTCCTCAGTAGTTGTAGCACTACGAGTGGTTACAAGATCTCCGGCAAGATCGGGCGATCCGACAGGACCGCGGTTCCCGGCGCGACCCTCAATCTGTTGCGTTCCGACAGCGCCTGCGGCGACCGCACCACCACCGCCAATAACGGAACCTACAGCTTCACCAAGCTTCCCAACGCCACTTACCTTGTTACCCCGAGTGGCGCTGGTTGCAGTTCGTTCGACCCGTCAAGTCTTGAGGTTGTTATCTCGGGCCGCAACAAGACTGGGCAGAAGTTTACGGGGGTGTGTCCGTAGCAGGAACCCGAAGATTAAATTGAGGAAAGGAGGAGTTATGAAAATATTAAAAGAAAAACATTACCGGCGCATGCTGGTGGTCTGTGCCCTGTTGTTTATCGCGGCCCCGACCTGGGCAGCCACCTATTATGTGGACGCCACCCTTGGCGATGACACCCGCGATGGGCTAAGGCAGCGTCAATAAATAAAGGTATCAACTCGGATAGAGCGTTGAGGGGTGAATGGTGTAATTCCAGTCACCATGAAACGTGTCCCGTTTAAGGTTCACTCGCTGAATTTCCTCATCCGTCACCTTCCGGCCGGTCGGGTATTTCCGACGATCCAGACGGCAGGTCACTTGGAGCCCTTTGGCGGTCGTCGTGCGAGAGATCAGTTTTACGATCGTCTCGTAATCCCGAAGCGGCTCGCCGCGCCAATTCGAGGAGATGAAAGAGAACAACCGGTGTTCAACCTTGTTCCATTTGCTGGTGCCAGGCGGAAAGTGACAGACGGAAATAGAAAGACCCGTTTCATCCGCGAACTTCTGCAACTCCAATTTCCAGAGCCGCAAGCGTGAGCCATTGCTGCCCCCGCCATCCGCGG
>CAZTDL010000837.1:0-1969 GCA_964612775.1 uncultured Lentisphaeraceae bacterium | reverse complement strand
CTCCCGGTCAGCACTTTTTCTGCCGCCAGAGGTCAATCCTATGGGATGCTAGTGATTTCAATATGAAAAAACGTTTACAAATTGCCATAAACCGGACAAGAGCAGTCCCATTATTTATCGCATTCGGAAAAGAGAGTCAGAACAATCGTTATTGATTGAGAGAAACGAGGTTGAGTTCAACTTCAAAACAAGTGGCTCTAATAATACACGGGGTTACGATTTTATCGAAGGCCGACTGACCGGCAATGCTGCGAGAAACAGCGATAGCGTGAAGTCGCCTTATTGCGATTTGCAGGTGGTGGCATCGCTCAACACCAACACGGCAGCCTGGACAGTTACACTGAGAGCCTGTGGCACGAATGATGGAGTTGTCGTCTCGGACAAAAAACTCTATATGGCTCCTGCAAATGGATATGTGCGTGAATATTCGTTTGCGCTTGAGGATCATAAGGCACCCGAAAAAAGATTCATCTACGTTTCCAGCCGGAACGGGGCTCTGTACACAAGACTGGAAATTTACAGCGTCGGGGCCATGGACGCCTCAGCATGGATTGACGCAATGTCAGCCACGAATCCATTTGGTAATCCGAACCTTGAGCCCGCAACTGGTATCCCTAGCGGGTTGATTCTTCAAATGCGAAAAGAAGTGAAAGACTTTTTCCGAGAAAACAAACGCCCGATAAACCCCGACTTGTCGGAACGAGTCAAATTGTTTAATGAGAAAAGTGAACGCGAAAAGACTGAAAAGGGCAAACAGTGATATGCGGTTCGCCGCCGCCCAGGGCGAACGTGTCGACCTGAACGTCGCCCGGCGGCACGAGGCAGGCCATGACCTCCTCGCCCGAATGGCAGGGGATGGCGTCCTTGAGCCTGTTGTTGCTCCCGGAGCGCCTGTTTGCCTTCACGAACCCCGGCTTCACGCGGGGCTCGCCTTTGAGCGCGCGGCCCATGGTCGGGGCGCTCATCCTCAGGATGTTCTCGCGGACCTCCGGGGCGACGGTGGCCACGAACGCCGCGTACTCCTCCACCCACCGGGCGATGTCGGCCTTGAGGTAGGGCGCGCACGGGCAGCCCGCTTCGCGCCATACGGCCTTGAGCACTTCGAAGGCTTGCCCCCGTACGTCTTGCCGCGGCCCTTGCGCTCGCGGTAACGGACCGCGCCGGCAAGGAGCTTGATGACATACTTGCGCGAGTATCCGGTCGTCCCGCAGACCTCGGTGAGGATGCGAGGCCTTTTCGTCCGGGAGGCGTCGCGGTAGACGCGCCTCTTGTCGAGGAGGTATTCCCTTATGGATTTTCTGGACATTGTGCACATGCCCCCATTTTAGACGGGTGTCAAGTATTTGACGAACGGGCCACTCCGAAAAAACACTCTCATCCGGAATGGGTGCACATTGTTATGACAAACTGCGGATACGAACCTGCCCGGTCTTTCTGGTGACGACGCGGGCGGGCTGATGTACACTGATTCCGCGAGTCAGCCATGAAACGAAACAAACTAAGTTCTTGGACGGAGAAGCCAACGGCTACCGACGCGATTTTGGAGAGTATCTCGGATGGCGTGTTCACGGTGGATGGGGAGTGGCGTGTGACCTCGTTCAACCGGGCGGCGGAGAAGATCACCGGCGTGCCGCGCAAGGAGGCCATCGGCCGCCGCTGCGCGGAGGTCTTCCGGTCCAGCATGTGCGGCGCGGAGTGCGCCCTGCAGAAGACGCTGAAGACGGGACGCCCGATCATCGGCAAGTCCGGCTATATCATCAACGCCGACGGCGAACGCATTCCGATCAGCATCTCGACGGCGGTGCTCAAGGATTCGGCAGGGAAGGTCACGGGTGGGGCGGAAGTCTTCCGCGACCTCTCGGAGATTGACGCGCTGCGCCGTGAGTTGGAGGGGCGTGTGCGCGTGGGCGAGTTGGTCAGCCACAGCCCGGTCATGCAGAAGCTTTTCGAGGTGCTGCCCGCCATCGCG
>CAZTDL010000836.1:0-2003 GCA_964612775.1 uncultured Lentisphaeraceae bacterium | reverse complement strand
TGGGTGTCAGTTTCGGCGGAGGCATGGGTGAAGCTCTTTTCGGCGCACAGATGGGCAACGTGCTCACAAAGACCACCATCATTCTCGGGACCGTCTTTCTGCTCAATACATTGGTGCTCTCGCGGCTGACCTCTCACGCCGGCGCCTCAGTAATGGAAGGCGTCAGAACGCCGGCCCCGGCGGCGGCGGAACAGCAGGCATTGCCTTTTTCTGCCCCAACGGCGCCGGCGGCTCCCGCGACAGCGCCTTCGGCTCCCGTTCCCGCAGCGAAGTAAACGCGCCTCGGACTCTCTTTAATAAAAAAGAACCTCGTCTAACGGCGAGGTTCTTTTTTTATGCCGCCTCGGGCGTGTCAGACTGACCGAGGCGGTCAGCACAAACACATCCCGGCGGTTCATTCGAACCGGATCGAAGCGGAATGCCCGTGAGCGTCAAGCCCCTCGACTTCGGCGAACGTCTCAATCGAACCGCAGGTTTCGGCGAGATCTTTCTTTGAAAACTCCACAAAACTGTGTCGCCTGCGGAAATCATCGGCCGTCAACCCGTTAAACATCCGCGCCGCGCCGCCGGTGGGCAGCACATGGCTCGGCCCCGCCACAAAATCACCGGACGACTCAGGCGTCCAAGGACCGACAAACACGGCACCCGCAGCACGCACATCATTCACAAACGACCGTGCATCACGCGTCATGATCTCAAAATGCTCCGGAGCAAACCGATTCACCAGTTCCATTCCCTGTTTCAGGTCGGGAACGACGACCAACATAATGCCGTCATGTTCTATCACGCGTTCCACCATCGCGGCGCGCGACAACTTGGGCGTCTGCCACGCAATCTCGTCACACACCGCCTCGGCGAACGTTTGCGAATCCGTCACCAACAAAGCCTTTTCAAGTCCGCTGCCGTGTTCAGCTTGCGACAGAAGATCAGCCGCGACCCAAGCGGGATTGACAGAGTCATCGGCCAACACCGCGATTTCGCTCGGACCGGCCACCTGATCAATGGCCACATAGCCATACACCTGACGTTTAGCCGCCGTCACATAGGCGTTACCAGGCCCCGCGATCTTTTGGACAGGACGAACAGTCTTGGTTCCGAACGCCATAAGCCCGACAGCCTGAATACCGCCCACCCTGTAAATCTCTGTTGCCCCCGCAAGTTTCAATGCATAAAGCAGCACGGGGTTCACCCTCTTATCCTTGCCGCACGGCGTGCAGGCGACAATCTCCTTGACGCCGGCGACCTTTGCCAATGTCACCGTCATCACCGCCGTGGAGGCGAGTGGAGCCGTACCGCCGGGAACATAGACACCGACGCGATCCATGGGCGAATAGAACTCGCCGGTATATCCCCCCTGAGGCGTACGCATATGCCAAGGCTCTCGCAACCCCGCAAGCGCATAACGTTGGACACGCTCGTGCGCGTCCTTGACCGCACGCTTAATGCGTACGGGCACAGACTGCCCCGCGGACTTCAGCTCAGAGGGTGAAAGCCGCATCTCCGACACTTTGAGCGTCGGGCCGTCAAAACGTTTTGCGGCCTCAAGCACCGCCGCATCGCCACGCGTACGAATATCAGACAACAGAGCCGCGGCAGCGTTTTCCGCTTCCGGCGAAAAGGCCGGCCGGGCCAAAAAGCGTTCAACCTCAGGCCCCGTTTTCTTCACAGACCATGTCGCGATTGTCACTGGCATCTTTTGTCGCCTTTTTCGAATCCGGCACCTGCGCGCGCCGGTTTTCAACCGACCTACTTCTTCTCTTCCTTCTTCGGCTCTTCCTTTTTAGGTTCAGCCATCACAAATCCGATACTCGGAACGGGACGTCCAAGCTTATCGCCCATTTTCTTGCTGATCATCGCGAAAGCATCCTCGAACGCTTTAACCCGCGCCTCCTCCTTGGCGACATCCTCTTCCTTGGGCTTATTCTGCTTGTTCTTTTTCTCAGCCTTGTCCATTTCTTCAAGCTGTTTCTCTTCTTTAGGAATCCACAAGTTGTACTTGACAC
>CAZTDL010000835.1:0-2007 GCA_964612775.1 uncultured Lentisphaeraceae bacterium | reverse complement strand
GACACGGTCGCGGCGCTGGTAATGCAGTTCCTCCAGCCAGGTGCGCGGACCGACGGTTTGGCTCAACGGCAGCGGCGGGGCTGGCAAGACTACACTGCCATTATCGTGCCATTTCTGGCAAAACGCGCCTGATTCGCGAGCGGCGAAGCCGGCTGCCTGTCCCGCGTACTTTGCGGGGTCCGCTGGAGACGATGTTGGGCGGGCGTAGACCGGTTTGCGTATTTCCCCGGCACAAATCATCTCGGCCGTTTCCCCGTCGGGAAATGGAAAGGCCACTCCTATATGGATTGAAGGAAAAATATTTCCTTCGTTGAGAGGAGCATACCCTGCGTGCAAGGCTTTGGTTTCGAACTGCAAATCTTTCATCGTGGATTTCCTTTTTAAACTTGGATAACGTTCCCAATGACCAAATTCTTGGAAGTATGATCTTTCATTGTTCAACTTCGGCACTCATATCGCGTGCAATGGAACGCGCTCGGGCTTTGATGCTTTCCTCATCCAGCGTCAAGAGCTTTCGGTCCTGCATGACCAACTGTCCGTTGATGAAAACAGTCCGCACGTCATTTTTATCCACTGCGTAAACGAGGTGAGAATAGATGTTATACATAGGCGTAACATTGGGGGAGTTAAGCTCAACTAAGGTAATGTCGGCCAGCTTACCTGGTTCCAGCGAGCCGATGCTGTTACCGAAGTTGAAAGCGCGCGCGCCATTGATAGTTGCCATGGCAAAAGTCTCTTCCGCGGTCACAACCGTTGGATCGAAGTTGACGCCTTTATGGATTAATGCCGCAGTCCGCATTTCGCCGAACATATCCAGATCATTGTTACTTGCTGCGCCATCGGTTCCTAACCCGACATTGACACCGGCTCGCAGCATATCCGGGACACGCGCTACACCATTGCCAACCTTCAGGTTTGATTCTGGGCAGTGCGCCACAGACGTTTGCGTCTCGTGCAGCAGAGCAATTTCATCATCCCGCAGGTGGACGCAGTGCGCCAGCAGCGTACGCGGGCCGAGTAGTCCTTTGGCGTGCAGGTATTCGATGGGGGTCTTTCCGAAGCGCTCCATTACCGTCTCGACCTCGGCCTTTGACTCAGAGGCGTGCGTGATGAATAAAAGATTGTATTCCTCAGAAAGCTGTGCGGCAATTGCCAGCATTGCCTCCGTCGTCGTATACGTCGAATGCACCTGAACGCATAGGTGGATCAGCGGGTCATCTCGGTATTGTTCGATGAGATCGCGCGCCCGCTTTTCCAGATCACCCGACATAGCCCCGTCGGGACCAACAATTTCGATCATTGCCGGGCCGTTCACCATCCGAAACCCGGCTTCCCTCGCCGCCCGGATGTTTTCAGCGAATTGCCAGTACATGTCCGCCGAGCAGGTGATCCCGCCGCGGATCATCTCGACCATGGCGAGCTGTGTCCCGATGCGGGTGTTCTGGGCGGTGGCATATTTCACCTCCAGCGGCCAGATGCGCGCCAGCCACGCCTCCAGTGGTATATCGTCCGCCAGGCCGCGGAAGAGTGTCATCGCCAGGTGAGAGTGGGTGTTGACCAGCCCCGGGATGACAGCCTGCCCTGTGGCATCTATCGTCGTCCCGGCTCGCACCTGGACTTTGGCCTGCTCCGCCGATCCAACCCAGACGATCTTCTGGCCTTTGACCGCCACCGCGCCGTCCTCGATTAACTCCCTTTTCCCATTCATGGTCACAACAAGTCCCCCTGAGATGAGATAGTCAGCCGCGTGGGTCGAGTGACTTGCCATACAATGTCTCCTGAACAAAATGATGCAAATTGCCATTGGGCAAGGAGCCGCCTGCGCAGGCGGCTCCTTGAGATATTGAGGGGCGGGTGGATTACTCTTCCACAAACTGTTCCTGACCGGAGAGCATGAAGCTCGCAATCACCACCACGATCAGGAACGGGAGCACCGCCAGCCAGACGGACAACTGGCTGGATTCGCCAGTGAAGCCGAATGCCGTCTGCCCGGCAGCTCCAATCGCC
>CAZTDL010000834.1:0-2007 GCA_964612775.1 uncultured Lentisphaeraceae bacterium | reverse complement strand
ACTAGAAAGTCATTATGCCAACACCGATAACGCTGCAATCTCTCGCGAAAATGATCGATCACTCGTTGCTTCATCCGACGATGACCGATGAGGACATCACAAAAGGATGCGAGTTGGCCAAGCGGTACCATGTGGCGACGGCCTGTATCAAGCCGTACTGCATTCCCTTGGCGAAGGCCTTGCTCGCAGGGTCCGGAGTCGGCATCTGTCCCGTCATCGCTTTTCCGCATGGCAACAGCACAACCGGCATGAAGGTCAAGGAAGCCGAAGAGGCCGCGCGGGCAGGAGGCACCGAAATCGATATGGTCGTCAATATCGGCAAGGTCTTGGGAGAGGATTGGGACTACGTGTCGACAGAGATCGCGGCCATCAACACGGCCGTGACCGCAAACCACGCGATCCTGAAAGTGATCTTCGAGAACGATTTTCTGCAGGACAGTCACATTATCCGTCTCTGCGAGATTTGCTCCGCGCATCAGGTGGCCTTCATAAAGACCTCCACCGGATACGGGTTCGTCAAACAATCCAACGGAATGTACGCCTACAACGGTGCCACGGACCATCATCTCAAACTGATGCGGCGACATGCGGCTCCCGACGTTCAGATCAAAGCCGCAGGCGGCATCCGCACGCTCGACGATCTTCTGCGCGTCCGCGAAATCGGCGTAACCCGAGTGGGCGCAACCGCCACCGAGGCGATCCTTGAAGACGCGAAGCGGAGAGGCGTCGAGTAAGTTCGGGAATCGGGGCCTCTCATCAACGCGCGATCAAACGACTCACAGCGATTACGGCAGGCCATCGTTTAGGAAGCGCGCAAGTCACATCAACGCCATATGCCGCGCAAGCGCCTTGATCGCGCCCGTGACCGTCGCTTCTGCGGCCACGACATCCGGTTCTCGTCCGAGCGCCGCGAGCGCTGCGGACGTGGGCTTGCCGATCGTCACCACAATCTTTCCTTTCAGCGCTTCAAGCGAAGACTGCGCCATAAAGGCCTCGACCGCAGAAGCGCTCGCGAAAAACACGGCATCGAACGGCGGCCATTTCCGATATGTCACAGGCTCGTTGATGTAGAGCTGCACGTCATCGACAATCGCCCCTTTCTGTCGCAAGACATCGGCCAGCAACGGGCCCGCCTTCTCGGACCGCAACCGCAGCACACGCTGTCCGGCAAACGCCTTTGCGCGCAACAGTTCCGCCAAACCTTCCGCGCTGTAATCCATGGGAGGCGTAAGGTCGGGAGTCAACCCATCGCCCTTGAACGCCGCCGCACTGCCGGGGCCGCACGCCATAAGCTTGGGCATCGAACGGAAATCCACTTTTTGATTACGAATCGTCGCCATAAAGAAATGCACCGCAGTCGGCGAGGTCAGCACGACCCAGTCATACGCCGCGACGCGGGCAACCGCCATTTCAGCCTCCGCGCACGGCGTCAAGCGGATCAGAGGGCGCAACAGCGGTAGGCCGCCGAAATCAACCACGCGCGTTGCGGCTTTCTCCTGAAGCGCATCGCTACACGTTACCAGCACGCGACGGCCGCGCAGCGCGCCCGTATCGCGACGATACGCGTCCGCGGCAGCCGAGCCGATCACCAGCAGCCCGGGCGCATCCGTTTCGAACGCATCGGCCTTGCCTTCGCGTAAACCGCCGAGCGTCGTCCGAAAGACCGTCTCGTCATCGGCCCCCGCGTTGAAAATGATCGAGGCGGGCGTCGTCTCCCCCCAGCCTTCGGCAAGCAGTTGTCGCGCCATGTCGCCCGCGACCCTGACCGACATGAAAAGCACCAGCGGCAAACGTTTCCGGACCTCGAGTGAAACTCCCGCCACCGCGCCTCCCTCGGCACGCGGCGTCATGGCCGAAAAGCCGCGCGACACGCCGCGGCGCGTCAACAGCATCCCGGTCCCCGTTGTGGCCACAGTGAGCGCGCTTACGCCGGCCCGCACGCGATACGGCAATGCCAACCGATCCAACTCGTCCGTCTCCTCAGCCAATCGTCCGAACAAGCCCGGA
>CAZTDL010000833.1:0-2011 GCA_964612775.1 uncultured Lentisphaeraceae bacterium | reverse complement strand
GAAGGCCGGATTGATCGGCGCGATCAGGATGTCGACGGCGACGTCGCCCAGCGAGTCCAGGATTTTGTCCGGACAGTAGCCGGTGTCGCCGGTGTCGTAGACCGTGATGCCGTCCAGCGTCATCAGAATCCCGACCGCGTCCGGAGCCAATTCGCCGTGATCGGCGTAAACCGCGCGGTATCCGATGCCGTCCAGAGACGCGCTTTCGCCCGCGGCCAGAATCGTGACGCGGTCGTCGGCGATCTCGGCCGCCCGATAGACCGGACGGCAATCCGGCGAGCCGACAAAGCGGGTCTGCGGATGCCGTTTCACGCAGTCGAGCAGGTCGGGATCGAGATGGTCGTTGTGGGAATGGGTGGCGGCCAGGACGTCAGTTACCAACTCGTCCATCGCCATCGGCGCGGGTATCCTCCTCTTGAAATGGAACAGGCGTTCGCAGCAGTCGCCCAGATACGGGTCGACGCAGACGGTCTTGCCTGCGGCGGTCTTGAAATAAAAACCCGCCTGAGCCAGGTAAAACACCGCCAGTTCTCCGGGTTTCGGGCGGGTTTTCGCGATACGGTCTGCCAGTTTCATTTCGCCTCCACCGCCTGCCGCACCGCCTTGCAGCACTGCGCCGCTCCGCTCCACAGAAAACAGATGTCCGCGCCTGACCAGAACATCCGCATGCCCTGCCCGGCCCAATACTTCACCACCTCCGGGTCGGCGGCGGCGATCCCCGGCATCACGCCGTGCCGGTTGCAGCTTTTGATGACCGCTTTCACCGCATTCCGATAGGTGTCGGAAGTGAACTGGCCGGGAATGCCCATGCCCGTCGAAAGGTCGTCGTTTCCCACCACCGCCACGTCAATGCCGGGAACGGAAAGGATGTCGTCCAGATGCTCCAGCGCTTCGCGTGTCTCGATCTGGATGCCGATGACCGTCGTCTTGTTCAGCGTTTCCACCATTTCCGCCACGGAACTCCAGCCCATGTACTTGCCCGCCGGACACGTCGAAGCGCCGACCCCGCGCTTGCCCAGCGGCGGATATTTCACGGTCTCGATGATCCGTTCCGCATCTGCGCGCGAACGGATGCGCGGCACAAAGATGCCGTCCGGCATCTGGTCGAGCGTGCGGTTGAGTTCGGCGTAGGTGTTGTCGGCGACGCGCACGACGCAGGGCAGCCCAAGCGCCCGCGCCATCCGGATATGCTCCAGAATGGTCGCGCTGTTGAGCGCGGTGTGTTCACGGTCGATCATCACGAAATCGAAACCCGCCTCTTGATAGGCCTCGATCACCGCGCCGCTATGACTGTCCATCACGCAACTGCAGATCAGAAAATCCCTGTCGGCGATTCTCTGTTTCAATGTTCCTTTTCCCCAACGCATAATGCCCTTTCCCTATGGCAGCTCGATGGGAGCGTCTTCGGACAATTCGAGCGTCTTGCTGTTGCCGCACAGATCACGCACTTTGAGTTTGAGCGTTTTCTCCTGGCCGGGGGCGGGGTCGCCGAAAAGATCGGCATACTTTCCAAGGTCTGTCCTGAACTTGCCGTGGAAAGCGGCTTTCACTTTTTGGGTTACATCCTTGCCGGTTGTTTCGACGCGCTTGTCGGTCGCGTAGACGCGAAGACTCAGCGCTGTCGCATCGCAAACGTAACTTCCGTTGTTGCCGATCGCGATATCCACGTTTCTACCCAGATCGCCGGGGTTCACGCGAACGACGAATTCCGCGTCGCGGGTAAGGCCTGTTTTCCCTTCCGACTCTAACGTGAGGACATTGAGAACCGCCGGGGTCCGATCGTCTTTCCAGTTGACGGCTTTCAGTGAAACGCCGTTGCCGCCGCCGTTGGTCAGCGTCTTTCCCGAGATCACAATGCCTTTGCCGGAAAACTGCGGGCCCGGCGACCAGCGGATCACGTTATAGCTGGCGGCATCGGCGATCGGATGGGTCAGCAGATATTGGGTCCGCTCTTTCGCCGGAATAACCCGGTCGAACATGTTTTCCGAGTAATGCCGCGCCCAGTTCTCCT
>CAZTDL010000832.1:0-2011 GCA_964612775.1 uncultured Lentisphaeraceae bacterium | reverse complement strand
AAGGCCGCTGTTTACTACGATAGCTGCAAACAGTATGAGGAATCATACGAGGTGTTCTACCCACGCGACGCCGCCAATCACCCCGGCGGACAATTAGGAAGTCTAAATTGGTTTCACTATTGGAGCCAAGCGATAGGTGCAAATAGCGTTGCCTACGCGCCCGGAAGCATTTTGTATGGGGAGTGCTGTAGGCGTGCAATTAATTTGCGGAAAATAATTGCAAATTAGATGAAGACGTTTTGGGTTGGATATCTGGGATAGATCGCGGATAATTGCTGCATTTTCATCATCGTGCTGAGCCGTGCGTTCCGAGTATTTTGCGGATTCATCAAGTTGCTGAAGATGCGGCGAACCCCGGCAAACCCCGCCCGGCGGCACTAACCGCCGGACGGGCTGCCGGACCGAGTTACGGTGTGACAGCCCCGTCGGCGCTCGGGTTGTGATCCCCAACACAGAGCCCTATCCTCCGGCGGGGCGGCCGGGGTCCGCTTAATTTGTGGCGATGGTTTTCAGCGCCATCCAAGGGATCATATGCAAGGCGTTTTGGACGTGTTGTTGTCGGATGACATTGTCTTTTTCCTGTGCGGCCAGAGCGGTGGCGGCCGCGCCAAGCTGGTTGATGTTGCGCGGGATGCCTTCGGTTGCCTGGTAAACGAGCGTTAGCGCCTGATCATCGAAGGGGCATTGCAGCACATTGCACTGTTTCCACCGGAAAGTGATGTATTGAGCGGTTTGTTCCTCCGTGAGCGGCGCGGTATGCAGGCAGAAGCCCAGTCTGGAGCGAAACGCTTTGCAAACGCCCATTTGCAGCGTCGGCAATAAATCTTCGTCGCCGCAGAGCAACAGGCTGAAGGCGGGAGTGCGCCCTTTGCCGGTGAGTTGGGCGCGATCGGCGCACAACAGGCGGATTTCTTCCATGGAGCGGCTTTCGAGTTGTTGCGCCTCATCAAGGATAATAACCGGATGCAGCGAGCCGAGATTGTGCCAGTGTTTCAGCAGCAGGTTGACGTTATTGCTGCGCCACATGCACGGTTCGATGCCGCATGCGCGCACGATGCTGCGCAACAGGTCCGAACCGGTGACGGAGGCGTGCGACAGTTTGGTCACGGTGAATGTTTTTTCCGGCAACCGTTGCATAATGGCGTCGAGGATCAGGGATTTGCCGCTGCCATTCGCCCCGCAGAGGACGCCGCTGGAGTGCATGGACAGGAACTGTTCGATTTGTTCGAGCACCAGCCGGATTTCCGGAGTTTCAAACACGGACGCGGTGGTTTCGGCGAACGGCGATTCCGTGGCGCCCCATATGGATTTCAGCAGCATGTTGATGTTTTGTGGGTTCATGATTTCCTTCCGAAGTGTTGACTGTTGGCTTGACGATTGAGTTTGCGCGCGATTTGCACAAAGCGGTTTTGATGCCAGATTTCCACCTCGTCCAGATTTTGAGGATTAAATCGGGCTTCCACCTGCTGCCCGCGCAGGGCGGGCGTGAGCTCAAAGAACACGCCTTCAACCGATATGGTGGCGTCTTTGCGCACTCGCCGCTGAGTTTTGCACAGGAATAAACGATCAAGTTCCTCGTCCGGCGGCGCCAGACGGATGGTTTCGTTATAAGCCATGAATCGCTGGGCAGGCGCTTCTTCTGTTCCGCGCTGCGGGGTCTGGTGATGGACATTCTCCAGCCAATGCGACAGCCTGGCATTGATTTCCTTCAGGCTGTGAACCGGCTCGAAGACCAACGCGGCTTGGAATTGACCTTGAAGTGTGCGAAAAAAACGTTCGATCTTGCCTTTGCTCCACGCGGCATAAGGACGCGCCCGTGAGAGCTTGATGTTCAAGTTGGCGCACACGATGCTCAGATGTCGGCACAGAAAAACCTTGCCGTTGTCGGTGTATATCTTGTCCGGCAGACCGCGCCGCCGAATGGCTTCGCGCAGGACGGCCATGAAACACTCGCTGCCCTCGCCCCCAAAGTATTGCGCGCACGGGCATAACCGTGAGTTGTCATCCAGCA
>CAZTDL010000831.1:0-2014 GCA_964612775.1 uncultured Lentisphaeraceae bacterium | reverse complement strand
GGAACGAGCACTCGATAATCGGCTACAATTCGAGGCTCGACGGCATCCAGGCCGGGTTGACGTCCGGCAGGGGTGACTGGGTGCCGGGCTATGTGACATCGCCGACGACCCTTTTCCTGCGCGAGACGACCGTGACGCAGAGCATGCTGACGGCGGGGCGCATCTACCGGGTCGATTGCACGGGCACGACGCTTAATATCGACGGTGCCACCGCACCGATCGAAAAGGTCGTCATCCTGACGACCTGCCCCGTCAAGTTCGCCAACGACAGCAAGATCTTCGACACGGTCATCTTCACCTCCAGCACGGATGACAAATTCATCACGGCCCCTCAGGGCCTCCAGATCGGCAAGAACGACGGTTGTGCCGCGGGTGGCGGTGCCCAGCTTCTGACCCTGGGTGGCGTCAGCGTGGCGTCCAAGCTGTCCATGTTCGGCGGACAGATCCTCGCGAAGAAGGATGTCGACTTTGCCGCGAACGCCGATGGGCTCGAAGGGGCCTCGATCATCACGCGCGGCAAGATCAACGGAACGTCGAACTCTCGTATGGGGTTCTGCCTGTCCGGCATGGAGCACAATTTCGAGACCGACTATTACCGGATGGCGCAGTAGCGATACGCTTGGACCACTGTCATCCGATGTGTGATGATGCATCCTTGTTTCTCGCGAACCTTGATGCACAAAGTCGTCCGCAATCCCGAGTTACTCTTTCCTCGGACGGATACGTCTCGGTTCGTGTGACGAGCATCTCAGGCGCGCTATGGCCGCACATGTCTGCGAAGTGGATCTAAACGTCCACAACCTTCCTGCCGGAGCCCCCGCTATAAAACGCGGCCTCGACAACTCAAAGATGCTGAAAGCGATGGGCGATCCTTTGCCGGATTATCGGACCCCTACGCGCCCGCGTGCGTGGGGATGGGGTCTTACTGTGGCGCGACCTTGAACAAGCCGCACTTGATCGTCACGACATCTGCGTTGCCGAACGGATCGCACGCCATAATGCCACGCGACGCGTGATTTGCGCGGACCGCACTCGCAAAGGTCAGCCATTCCGGCTGGAATTGGAACCGGGGCGCAACCACTGCAAGTTTCACGGGGGGGGCAAATCAGCGGAACCCGCACCTTTGGCAAAGCCCAGATTGCCGCCGTACAGCGTCAGCGATGGGCCAGCTATTGCGAGCAATAGAGGGCTGGTCCAACGGGTTGCAAATGTCAGGTTTTATAAGGTTCCCGACCGCCGTAAAGCGCGGGCCGATGTTGAGAATTGTTGAGGTTTCGGATGCTGCCAAAGCAGACCGACACCTGTAACAAAACCAGTTGGTCGCTCCAGAAACGGTCTATAGCGGCTCAATTCTGCAAGCGATGTCATGACCTTGTGCGGCGCGACGTGTTGGGTTTTCTATCTTGCGGGAACACAAACAAGACATTCAGGGTAAAGTTTGCAAAAAAGGCCACAGCAATACCAATAGCCTTAGACACGGCTGGCGACAGGCCGAACAGGCGCAGCACCATCACAGTGATGCCGACGTTCACGGCGAACCCTGACACGGCGGTCAGCAAGAACCGTCTATAACCACGCCAGGACGCCTTTTGAGCAAAAACGAAACGGGCCGTCAGAGTGTAATTGAAGATTGTTGCCAACAGGAATGACAAGGCAGCAGCCAGCGCGGTGCCCATTCCGCCTGCAGTGAGCAGAACGAAGCCGGTAAGATCGACGACTGCTGCAATGCCTCCGGTGCCGCCGTATCGTAAAAGTTGTCCTCCGCGCCCTTTCACCGAAGTGCATTCAGCGCGGTGGCAAGGGCCTGAAAATCCCGGACGTAAAAATGACGTGGTCCGGGACGGGAGGGTTTGCGATCGGCCCGAAGTAAAAAATCTACCCCGACCGCGTCAGCGGCTGCACCGTCATGGCTTTGCCGGTCGCCGACCATCAGGGTTTGATCTCGAGCACACCTGTTGCGGTTCATCAGCAGGGTAAGTCCCGCGGGATTGGGTTTGAGGGCATCAAGGCCGTC
>CAZTDL010000830.1:0-2014 GCA_964612775.1 uncultured Lentisphaeraceae bacterium | reverse complement strand
GGCACCGCCGCCCTGATAATCGGCGATATTCCGGATAACCTCGCAATCGTCCAACGTGCAGTCGTACGCGCCGCCGCCCTGGTAAGCCGTGTTGGAAACGATCCGGCAACCGACCATGTTCAGCCCCGATGCGCCACCGCCCAGGCAGGCCGCTCGAATAACTGGCTGTCAGCGCCGCGTTATCGGTCACCGTGCAGTCGCGCAGTTCGCCCGCCGCGCCTGTACCGCTTGCGGCACCGCCGCCCGACCAGGCTCGGCAACCGGTCACCACGCAGTTCGAGGCCACGCCGCCGGCGGCCAGGAAAAGTCCGCCGCCGCGGCCGTTGTCCGAATTGCCCGCCGCGGCGGTCGCCCCGTTCGACACCGTGAATCCGCACAGAACAGCCTCGTTCCCCACGTATACGCCGCGGATGGCCGACGTGCCCAACGGCGTCTCTTCGCTGTGCCACCGACCGACGATCACGGTCGCTTCGGGACCGTTAACGCTTTCGACCCGCACGGCTTTGTCGAGCAGCAGGCGGTTGGTTACCGTCTGCCCGGTCGCCGCTCGCCCGCCCAGCGCGTAGACGCCGTTTGTCGCCAATACCCGTCCGCCCGGCAAGGATACCGCATCGACCGCGTCCTGCAGATTGGTCGCCGCTTTCTCCCAACAGTTGAAGGGCGGGATATGTCCGCCTGCCGGTGAAACCGAAACATAGACCACCGGATCGATCACCGTCACTTCGTAGGTACCGGCGGCTGTGTGCGTATCATTTGAAACCGTTGCCCTCACCCGTGTAGGTGCCCGGTTCGGCGAAGGCATGGTTCGCCGGGTTGACGTTCTCGGCGGTGACCCCGTCGCCGAACGACCATGAGAGTCGCGTCACCTTGCCCGCGGTCTCCGCAAAAAAAGTGTGCGGCCATCCTGCGGCACAAATGTTCGTGGCGGCCGTGACCGTAACCTCAAGCGGGCCCTCCAGAGCCGTGCCGGTGAACTGGTCCGCGCCCATATCGACCCTGCCGTCCGATATGCGCGCGTCACCGTCCAGATCCGTCGCGTCCGCCATCCACGGAGCGACCGCACCCCTTCCGATGAGCGGCGAGCCGGGCAGCAAGTGAGGGTCGCGGTAGCCGCTGACCAACGGGTTCACATTGGTGTTGCCGACGCCCGACGGCAACGGGGCGGAACACGAGTGGCGGAAGTTGCCGCCGCTGTAATTCGGACTGGTCGGCGCCTCGTTCGCATAAACGATACTGTTGGAGATGATGCCGCTGCATGTCCCTCCAAACTTGTTCGTCGCGCTGTTGCCCATGACCGAGCAGTTATAAAGCACATAAGACGTGCTGCCGAAGAAGCCACCTCCTTGAGACGCCCGGTTGCCGCTGAAGACGCACCCGAAGAAGTTGCCCTGATAGGCGGCGCCGCCCTGATAATTCGCCTCGTTATCGAGAAAGAATGTGTTGACGACCTGATAGCCTGTCGGGGACGACGTGTAGTAGCCGCCGCCGTTCCCAGTCGTCGCGCTCATGCCAAGCGCCCGATTCGCCATCACCACGCAATTCGAGAGCACGGCATTGTAGACGCCGCCGCCAGAGGTGATGACGCTGTTTCCGACAATCCTGCAATGCACAAGCCGATCGGCAGCCGCGTTGTCACCGTAATAGCCTCCGCCGTAATAGCTGGTGGAGGTCACCGTGTTGCTGGCGATCACGGAATCGGTGACCGTTCCCTTGTAAAGACCGCCTCCGTGTCGCCCCGCCGTGTTCCAACGAATCAGACTGTTGGTTACCGCGGGCGATGTGCAGGCTCCCCCTCCCTACTGGGTAGCGCTGTTGGACTCGATCATACATGAGACCGCGGTGGAAAGATAGGCGCCGCCTCCGTGTCGCCCCGCGCTGTTGCCGCGTAACATGCAGCGGTCGAGCGTGCAGCCATAAGTGCCGCCGCCGTCCGTGCTCGTTCCGAGCGTGCGGTTTTTCTCGATCAGGCTTGTTCTCGCCGCCGCACCGTAGATTCCGCCCCCGCCCGCGTTCG
>CAZTDL010000829.1:0-2014 GCA_964612775.1 uncultured Lentisphaeraceae bacterium | reverse complement strand
CCGACAACGGGACTTCGTGGTCGGGGTTCGCGCAGTATTTGAAATTTCGCGACTGGGATTTTATTCTGCGCATCGAAGTGCCGGATGCCGAGTGGTACCGGGGAGAAACGCTGCTGGCTGAAACCCCGTTCTTTCTGGTGAAACCCGCCTTCGTGGCTGAGTACTGGGAGCCGGACGGAACCACGCCGCGGCGTTCTGTGGAAGACCTGCTGGATGACGTGTCCAAGGCGCTTTCGCCGCAGGAGACGCCGGGGCAGATGCTGGGGACCGTGATGAAGTTGTTGCGGGACGCGTTAACACTCGCACTGGTGCGGGAAGACGAAAAGGCTTACGCCCGCGGGACGAAGCTGTTGCATGAGTTGAAGCGGCGGCAGTCAGCCGAATACAATGATCGGTTGCGCGAATTTGAGCTGGCGAAAGGGACGCAGCAGATCAAGCGCGCGCGAGCGCTGAGGACGGCGTTTCTGGGTGTGTTCAATGATGAAAACGACCAGCGGTACCATGAGCTTCGAAACGGATCGCTGTTGGAACTGGAAGCGGAATAAACGATGTTTAAGCATAAAAACACACGGGTGCTGAAACTGTCCTTTCAGGGAAAGGTGCTCCGCGAGTTGCCGCTCTCGGAAGTAAAGGAAGGTTTCTCTCTGGGACGCGGATCATCGTGCGACTGGGTTTTCCCGACAGAGGACCGGTTGGTCAGCACGAAACATGCCGTGATCGAACGCAAGTTTGGCCAATGGACGCTGGTGGACGCCGAAAGCAAGAATGGCGTGTATGCAGGCGGACAGCGCGTGGCGCGCTGTAAACTGATTCCGGGCGAGACGATCAGTATCGGGCAATGCGAGCTGACGGTGACGGATTCGGAGGCGAAAGCGTTGCAGGCTTCGGTACGGGTCCCGCGGACCGCGTATTACCGTCTGGAACCGCTGAGCCGGACTCCGAAGGTGGAAATTACGGTCCGCAAGGAAGCCCTCAGAGGCAGGGACTGGATTGACGTCAAGGAGCCGATCTTCAAAGTGGGCAGCGATTCTTCGTGTGAACTGTGTATCAAAGATCCGCATGTGTCGCACATTCATGCGATTTTTACTCAGGATGAGCGCGGCTTTTTTCTGACGCCTCAAAAAACGACAAACCCGACAAGCGTTAATCGCGAGACGTCCGCGCCGGGGATCAAGCGGATGCTGCGTGACAACGATGTGGTGTCGTTCGCATTCTATGATTTCCGTTTCCTCGATAAGCATGTCAAGCACACGCGTTCCTACCTGTGGGTCAAAGTCACGGCCGCCGTTGTGACATTGGCGGTGTTGCTCGCCGGGCATTTCGCTTATCTCTGGGGAACGGCTTCTGCGGGCGAGTTGCTTCAAAGGGCGCGGTCTCTTGCCGCCCGTGAGCATTTTGAAACGGCGAAGACGACTCTGGAAGAGGCGTCGCATGCGAGAGAGTATATGCAATACCAGCAACAGCTCAACGAGTTGGCCGATCAGCTCGCGGTGTGGGAACGTACGTCATCAGACTGGCAGAGCGTGCAAGAATCGCTCAAGACGCGGCATTGGTCGGATGCCGTGCGTCGGCTCAGTACGATGCGTTGCGAACGGATGGAGAATTGGAACTGGAACGAGAACAGCGCTCTGGTTGCGCGTCAGCAGGCGCTGGTCGTCAAAGAGGTCTTGGATGTTTTTGTGATGGGATACGTGCTGACGAATTCGCCGGAGCGTAAGGTCGAAAACGTGATTGCGACGCGTGACCGCCTGACGGCGCTATTGGAAGGAAAGAGCCTGCCCGAAGATGCGCTGTTCGCGCCGTTTCGGGAGGACGCCGCATGTGTCCGCGATGTGCTGTCATCCGATCTGAACCAGCATCAGAGATACGAGCGAGCGCTGTCGCAGTTGGATTCGCCCGACGTGGATTTTGCGGCGCTTATCGTTGAGCTGAACGAGCTTTCGACAAACTCGACCGAATGGGTCAGCAGGCGGATTCCGGGCGTGCTGGCCCCCGTCAAAAAACTGCAGGCGGT
>CAZTDL010000828.1:0-2015 GCA_964612775.1 uncultured Lentisphaeraceae bacterium | reverse complement strand
CGATGCGGTGCAGGTACGTCTCGGCGCTGGAGGGCAGGTCGAAGTTGACGACGACCGAACAGTCCTGAAGATTCTGACCTTCGCTCAGCACATCGGTCGCGAGGATGACCCGCAACTCGTCTTCGCGGGAAACCGAATCGCGCTTGCCGTTGCTGACCGGGCTGAAACGGTATGCGCTGGCGGTCGGGTCTTCCGAATCGCCTGTGACTCCCTCCAGCGCTGTGATCCCCTTGGCCTTGAGCTGCTCGCTCAGATAGTAGACGGTATCTGCGAACTGGGAAAAGATCAGGACTTTGTCCGTCGGATGCCGGTCCGCCAGAAGGGCCAGAAGAGCCTGAAACTTGGTGTCGCGGGCGGCGTCCCATCCGCCGGCGGTAGTGAGCACCTGCATCAGGGTCTTGGCGTCTTTCAGCAAATCTTCCGCTAGCTCGGCCGCGAACAGCTCCGGCTTCAGCCACTTGAAGCGGCGGCGGAACTGGGTCGCATAGGTGTCGTAGATGTCCGAGGCCCTAGCGCGGATCTCCTTTTCGGTCATCACCTGGCGGACGGTTGACAGAGGGTCGCGTTCCGAACCGTCTTCGTCATTGTCGGCGGTGGCGTCCCAAAGGCCGGGGTCCTCATCGCCAGCGGCCTCATCGAGCAAGCCCATGTCCTGCGTGCCGATGGGGAGCGGCAGCCCTTTCTCGATGGCGTGCAGGCAGATGAAGTTACGCAGGATGTGGCGCTCGACAGACAGGATGAACGCATGGCCGCTACTTTCCAGCCGCTTGAACAGGTTTGTGCGACAGAAGCCCTTGAGCCGCAGGCCGGCCCGTGACAGGTCGGCCAGCACCTTGGCCTCATCGGGCGTGGGCGACTTGTGCGGCGAGGCGTGTTGATAGTTGCCCAGACCGTAACGGGGCAGCGTCAGCCGGTTGACGGCGTCGACCACGTCATCGGCAAACAGGCGGGCGTACTGGTCGCCCGGATCTTTTTCGTTGATCCTGAAAAGCACCGTCTTAGGCAAGCGCGTCGGGAAGTAGGAGCGGGAGCCGTCAGCGAACTCCAGGTATTTGCGCGACCGCTCCGCATCGAATTTGGCATAGTTTTCCTGAATGAAGCTCCGCGTACGCCGGACGAGATACAGCCGCATGAGGTCGCGCCAATCGTCGGGGTATTCGCTCTTCTCAAAGGCCGCGAGCGACCTGACCGGGCATTGGTGACGGCGGATAAACTCCGTCTCACCGATTTCCCGAAGCAGCCGTTCAGGCCGTATGCCGAGGTCCTTCTGCTCGTCGATAAACAGGCGGAGCTGATTGGAGAGGTCGAGATAGGTCTTGTTGTAGGGCGTCGCGGAAAGGAGGATCACGCGGCTGTCGTTGGCTGCGATATACTCGGCGATCGCGCGGTAGCGGCGACCCTCGCGGTTGCGCAGATTGTGGCTTTCGTCGATCAGGACCAGACGGTAACGACGTAAATTCGGCAACTCGCGCTGAACCTTGGTGATCGGCAACACGAGCGCTCTGAGGCGGTATTCGTGTTTGTAGTCCTCCCACATATGGACCAGGTTCTTGGGGCAGATGATGAGCGTCTCGACACCGTGGTCATCCTCAAAGATACGGGCGAGCGCCGTCGCCATCAGCGTCTTGCCCAAGCCGACCACGTCGCCGATCACGACGCCGCCGCGCTTGTTCAGGTGATGAGCGGCGATTTTGACGGCCGCTTTCTGGAAGCCGAACAACCGATTGCCGAAATCGCTCGGGATACGGAACTCCGACAAACCCGCTCGGGCTTCTTGCGAAAGGTGATAGGCGGTTTTGATATAGATGTGGTAAGGTGGAATCGCTTCCTCACGCGCCCAACTCGCATTGATGATGGCGACGAGTTCGTCGGAGATATCCACGCAGAAGCGGTCGTTCCACCTGTCTTCAAACCATCTGGCGAGTTTGTCGCACGCGTCATGGTCCATCACGTCGACATTCAACTCACCTTGCTTGGAAAGTCCTGCGAAGGTCAGGTTGCTGCTGCCCAGATAC
>CAZTDL010000827.1:0-2025 GCA_964612775.1 uncultured Lentisphaeraceae bacterium | reverse complement strand
TGATGATCATCACGGGATCCGTCGGAACATTCTGATGTCGTCCCGAAAAACCGGTAGGGGCCTTGGCGATTTTGTCCACAACGTCCATGCCGTCGATGACCTTGCCGAAGACGCAATAACCGTAGCCCATGTCCGTCTTCGACTTGAAGTTCAGAAGGCTGCTGTTGTCGATCAAATTGATGAAAAACTGGCTGGTGGCGCTGTCAACGATCATGGTCCGGGCCATCGCCAGCGTGCCGCGCTCATTGCGCAGTCCGTTGTCCGCCTCGTTCTTGATCGGCGCGTTCGTTTTCTTTTGGATCATGTCTCGCGTGAAACCGCCGCCTTGGATCATGAAGCCGTCAATGACGCGATGGAAGATGGTGCCGTTATAGAACTTGGCATCAATGTAGGCAAGCATGTTGCTGACGGTGGCCGGGGCTTTGTCCGGGTACAGTTCTGCCGTGATGGCACCTAGGTTGGTTTCAATGACAATTTGCACGTTCTTTGACTCCTTAATGACCGCCGCCTGCAAAGGAAGAGACCTTTTGATAACGTCGGCCTGAACAATCCCCGCCAACAAAATCAGCGCTGCTAATGTTCCCTTCATGTCTGCTCCCCCCTTCGCTACGAAAGAACCCAAAGAATACTTTCTTCGGCATGGAAAATCCAGTCCAAAGATGCCGTCGGGAATGCTTGTTTTATCTGAAACAGGAATTGCATGGCGGGTGAAAATCTGTCATAGTACGTTTGCGTCTACGGGAATTCGCAACGCGTTTTTTCTTGAGTCGCGACGAGGGGGGAGGATGACACCATGACATCCACAAGTGTCCGACAAGATCATAAATCATTGTATCGCCAGTTGATGGCTGGCATGTATGACGCGTTGCTGGTGACCGATCCGAACGGCCATCTTGTTGAGCTTAATCCGCGCGCGACGGAATGTTTTTTATGTAATCCCGAGGACGTGTGGGATCAGCCGGTGGCCATGCTGATTCCCGGCGTCACGCCGCAGATGGTGGGGCGTATTCGAAAAGGGCTCGACGATTCGCGGCACATCATGTTGGATGCCAAATGTCAGCGAAAGGACGGCAGTACCTTTTTCGCGGAAGTCACGATCAGCATGATCGACCTGATCAACGACGGAGATCTGGTGTTTACCGTGCGCAATACGGAGCGTCGGCGTAAGCAGTGGCAAGCGTTGCGCAGTAAGGCGAACGCGTTTGATAATGCCCAAAGCGCCTGTTTCGTATGCGATGCCGATCATGTCTTCCGGTCCGTTAACCGGACTTTTTTGAAGATGTTCGCGTCCGAGACCGCGCGCGAAGATGCGGTGCTTGGCAAGAGATTCGAGGATTTGATGTCTGACGAACCGTTGCCCAGTCTTTTTAACCGTGCTTTGTCCGGGGAACAACTGGTTCATCGGATCGGCGTGGACACCGATACTGCGGAGGTCGCCGAAGTCGAGATTCAGCTGGCTCCAGACTGTCACGGGAAAGATAAAATCATGGGCGTGGTGGGATCGGTGTTGCGAGTTTAAACGGGGAGCGTTCTCCCCAAATCCTTTTGACGGCGTTCCCGCAACCGGATGGTTCGCGGAACGGTTCGTTTCATTGTCTTGATTGAAAAAAGCGAGTGTTGATGAAAGAGAAGAATCAGTCTGTCGTGTCATTTGTGGTTTCCAAGGTTGAGGCGGGACAACCGCTTCAGGTTTTTATTTCTCTCAAAAGATCGATTTCAAAGCGTGCGGCAAAAAATCTTCTGGATAATCGCGTCGTGTGGGTTAACCGCAAATGCGTATGGATGTCGCACCATACGTTGCATCAGGGCGACACCGTGGAAATTGCGACCACGCAGCAGCCGAAAGTGACGGTCGCGGAAGCCGCCGCAAAGATTCGGGTGCTTATCGAAGACGACTATTATCTGGTGGCCGACAAGCCTTCCGGTGTGCTTTCGGTCGGGGAGAACAGCGCAGAGGAAATATTGCGGCTGCAGGCCCAGTTGCCCACGCTGAAGGCCGTGCATCGTCTGGACCGCGACACCACC
>CAZTDL010000826.1:0-2030 GCA_964612775.1 uncultured Lentisphaeraceae bacterium | reverse complement strand
CCGGTTCTCGGCGCGGGTTGAAACATTAGCAAATTCATCGCCTCCGCGTCAACCGCCGACTTGAAGTTTTTTTCTTCACCTCCAAGCCGCTTCCCGCCTGGCCCGCCCGGCTTCTCCGCCCGGGATGCCCTGCAAGAACCGCGAACTTTATCAGACCCGCCCGCGAAACGTCAATCCGGTTTTTTAAAAAAGTGTAAAATCACCGGAATCGCCAATGAAAACGGCCTATCCTACCGCAACGCAAGCGCAAGGCCGGCAAGCGCCGCCGAGCCTAGGCCGCGCCGCGACCCGTACGCAAACACCGGCATGTAATACACGCAGACCGCTTCAACTTTTTTTGCCCGCATCGGCGTCGATGCGCAGACTTTAATATTTGCTTTTTTGCGCCCACATACCCCCTCTTCTGATCTGAAAACAAAGACTGGAATGATAACACCCCTTTTTTCAGCTGTTTTTTATCATGTTTAATCTTTTTTTAAAAATCCCCGTTGACTTCCATGCGGCGTTTCTATATAAAGAAACACCAACAGCGGGACACGGGAAGAAAAAGCGCGTGTCACAAGGTTTTAAGCATGAAAATCGCATACGAAAAAACGGGGTATTGGCGGTGGCGGGTTCGTTATAGACGAAGCCGTTGAAGTTTTGTGCGCGACACAGCAGGGTCGAATCAGCAAACGGAAACCGACGGCTTCAAGCAAAACCGGTTTCCGTTTTGTTTTACTGAAAACACTATTTCGGATACATTGGAGATCATTATGTTACTCGATACGTTTCCATCACATGAGCGATTCCGCGAATTGCTTCAGAACGCCACCGTCGTGCCGGTCGGGGCAAAGATTCTTGCGGACACCGAGACTCCGGTCTCGTTGCTGACCCGTTTCGCGCACGACAACCCCAATGTTTTCTTACTCGAAAGCGCTGAAGGCGGTGAGCAATGGGGCCGTTACAGTTTCATGGGCGTCTCGGCACGAGCCAACATCACGATCTACCGCAATGATGTCGTGGTGCGCCAAGGCATCAGCGAAAAGCGCATTCCGCACGCGGGCGATCCGCTGGCCGTGTTGCGCGAGATCACGAAGCCCTACACCCTCGCGGAGTTGCCTGGACTACCGCGTTTCTGCGGCGGACTGGTCGGTTATTTCGCCTATGAGATGATCCACTTCTTCGAGCCGCACGTGCCGAACAAATTGCCATCAGAGCGGCCCATGGCAGAGCTGGTCATTCCGGACACGCTGCTCATCTTCGACAATACGGCACATACGCTCGCCGTACTCGCCCTCGCATTTAAAGGCGATGATGAGGTCGACAAGGTCTATGAGAACGCGGTCGCACGCGTTCAGGAGCTGTTAGACATCATCGGCAAACCGGCCGATGTGGCCATGCACCTCAACCGACGCACCGTGAAAATGCCGGCCCCCGTGCATGGTCCCGAGTACTACAAGGGCATGGTTGAGAACGTCAAGAGGCATATCTTCGAAGGCGATATCATCCAGTGCGTCGTTTCTCAAAGCTTTGTCGGACCTGCGCCGGATGACCTTGTCAGCCTCTACCGCGCACAGCGCTATGTGAACCCATCCCCCTACCTTTTCTTTTTGAAATCACAGGGATGCACGCTGATCGGTTCCTCGCCGGAAACCATGATCAGGCTCGACAACCGCACCGCCTGTCTACGTCCCATCGCCGGAACGCGTCCGCGCGGAAAAACCGAACAGGAAGACCGCAAGAACGCCGACTCCATGCTGCAAGACGAGAAAGAGCGCGCCGAACATCTGATGCTGGTTGATCTAGGGCGAAATGAGCTTGGCCGCGTCTCACTGCCCGGCACCGTGCAGGTCACAGACCTCATGATTGTCGAGCGCTATTCACACGTCATGCATCTTGTCTCAAACATCACCTCGGATATTGAGCCTCAGTACGACGCGTTTGATCTGTTCAAGTCCTCCTTTCCGGCCGGCACGCTCAGCTGCGCGCCCAAAATCCGCGCCATGGAAATCATCGCGGATTTGGAAGACGAACCGCGAGGGCCCTAT
>CAZTDL010000825.1:0-2033 GCA_964612775.1 uncultured Lentisphaeraceae bacterium | reverse complement strand
CCAGTAGGACGAACCATACCATTTCGCCCCGGCCGCAGGCGGGATCTGCATCGCGGCGAAGGCCCCGTCATCTTTCGCCGCAGGAAAAGCAATCGCGACGCCGTCCGCCGCGATCCGCACGCCCGTGACCCCCTTCAGTCCGGTTACGGCCACGCCGTCTGCAGCAAGAACGGTGGCCCCGGCCAACGTCGAGGGCTGCCCCGAGAACTCGCGCGGTACCGGAGCCGCAACCGCCGCCATAGCCGGATCGGCCTCGGCTCGAAGCAACGTCCACTGGCCCGGAATCTGAATCACGCCCGCCATACAAACGACGGGTACGGCGATGAGAAAGAGTTCTTTTTTCACGGCTTATGAGTCCTCCCCTTGCTTTTCTTTCGGTTCTCTTAATAGATTCTGATCAGCGTGCCGTCGTGCCGGGTGTAGAAAAATTTCACCTCGCCGAGGCCCACGTAGCAGGAATCGCCCCAATTCGCATTGATCGCGAACTTCACATATCGCACTTGACCGGCTTTCAGCCCGATCAATTGGACCGGTTCCGCCGCCGACCCGCCCCCCCCATCGCGAGGCTGAAAAATCCGTATTCGGAATACACGTGATCCTTGCCAGCCAACGAAACGCTCATTCCCCTGACCCCGCGCTTCAAACATCCCGCCGCCAGACTTGAATCCGGAAAAACGGTCTGATTATACTGCCAAACCGCCGCCGCATCCAATTCAACTTCCCGTCCCAAATCGAATTCGAGCCATTCGTTGGTGATGACACTGAATCCCGACAGCCACATGCCGCTCTGTCCGAGGCCGTTTGTAAGCGTCGCGGAAAGACCGTCCCCCGTCAGTCCCGATTCGTCAATCAGCCGAGATACGGGATTTGACTCGGACGCGCTGCTGGCTTGGGCGGAGACCTGCGCGCGAAGCACGCCGTTGGTTTTGACCGTGGGATAGGCCTTTTCGAATTTCACTTCACTCAGGCCGACCACGTCGCCCTCACCCCAGTTCGAATGGATATCGAGCCTGACGTACCTTGCTGCCGTCGCCGCGAGCGATGTCCATTGAACCGGTTCACACACGGTTCCCCAGGCCTTCTGCAGAACATTATTGGTAATGACCGTCGTAAACACCCGGTTCGTTCCAGCCGTTTCGACGCTGTAGGTCTTGATGCCCCGCGATAGGTGATTGGTCTGCGCCAGCTGCCAAAACAACATGTGACGGAGATCATAGGACGCGCCCAAGTCGAATTCCAACCACTGGTCTGAAATAACCGTGTTTGTATTGGAGTGCCAGAACAGGGCGGTGACATCGGTGTTCACGTGCCGAGCGTCGCGCCCGGCTCCGGTCAGGCCAGAATCGTCAACCAGAGCCGTTGGCGAAGTCATAAATCCCGACCGCTGATACGTCGAACTCGCCGACGCGGCAACATACGCGAGCGTCAAATCGCTCGTGTCGGGGTGGACACGCAAAATTTCGAAAGCGACCTCGCCGAGACCAACAATACTCCCTCCCCCCCCAATTAGATTGAATATCAAATCGGATGTACCTGACACCGTTCGTAACCGACGGAACGATCTGTACCGGCTCGTTGGTTGTGCCCGCCGCCTGAGTGAGGCGTCCCGTCGAACATGCGCAGAAAACGTGATCTTCTCCGGCCGCCAGAACGGTAAAGTCCTTGACGCCGCGCGACGTCAGCCCAGATTGAGCGAGTTGCCAAACCAGCGCGTTGGTCACATCGCACACCATGCCGAGATCGAATTCCAGCCACTGGTTTGACACGACAATACCCGTATTTGAATGCCAGAACAGATTGCTCGCGTTGAGATATGAATGTACGGCATCCCGCCCGATGCCGATCAGACCGGATTTGTCGATCAGGTAGTTTGAAGAAACAAAATTGGGTTGGTTGTAAGAGGTGCCGTCCCATGTGCTGCTTGCCGTTGCGCGGGCGGGCGACATGATTCGGACAACGGGTATCTGCGGGACGGGGTATGCTTCGAACCGAACCTCGCTCAGCCCCACATAGGAAGCATCGCCCCAGTTCGT
>CAZTDL010000824.1:0-2039 GCA_964612775.1 uncultured Lentisphaeraceae bacterium | reverse complement strand
CGACTCGCCGGCGATCGTGTGCGAGAGCAAGGATGGCGTGTCGAACTTCGACGCCATGCTGGCCAAAGCCAAGAAATCCTCGGAAGAGGAAAAGGCCAAGACGACAGGCGAGAAAAAGGCCGGCAAGAAAGTTGTGATCGAGGAGTTCTCGCTCAACAGCGCGAAGGTTTCGTACGCGTCCAGTCTGACGATGGGCAAGTCGATCACGATTCCCTTGCCTTCGGTGACTTTGCATGATATCGGCAAAGAGTCGGACGGCACTTCGTTTGTCGACGCCGTGTCCGAAATTCTCAACGGTATCCTCAACGGCCTCACGAAGGCGGTGACGGGTGCGGCCGGTGCGGCGGGCGACATGTTGAAGGGGTTGGGCGGTTCCGCATCCGGCGCGGCTGGCAGCGCCGCGGATGCGACAAAAGACGCGGTGAAAAGTCTCAAGAATCTCTTCAAATAAGAGGTCGCGCCCAATTTCAAATGAGTGTTCGCAAACGGGGGGTACGTCATGTGCCCCCCCCGTTTGTTATGGCGTCAGGATGCCACGCGGTACGCGGTATGGTCAATCTGTTCAAAACGCTTGAAGATGCCGCCCGGCGCGGCGCGGATGGGCTGATGCCCCAGGCGCGTGAAGGCATCCGGGATGCGCTGTGCGCGTTGCAGGGCCCTGAAGGCGGTTTTGCCGGACAGGACGGAAAAGAAGATCCGTATTACACCTTCTTCGCGTGGTTGAGCCTGCGGGCGCTCGGGGTCGCGTGCGACCGCGACCGGTTGTGCGCGTACATGGCGATGTGCCGGTCTGACGCAAACCCGGTTCATGTCTCGTGCGCTCGGATTGTGTCGACGGTTGAGGGGAGAGAAAAACGCGTGTCTTGGACGAAACTTGTTGCCGCACGTCTGCGCGGCGATGTTCGCGATGTTTACGGCGCTTTTCTGCTGATGTTCGCGATGGGAGATGCGCCCTCTTGGCTGGCGCGTCTGGTGTGGTGGCGTCACCGTAAGACCTTCGAGTGGGGCTCGGGCGAAAGATCGTCGACACCGCGTCTGGCGGCTGAACTGGTGTTGGCGCGTCTGGCGGGCGTCGGTGACATGAAGATTCGGCGCGCGCTGGAAGCCAGAAGATGCGCGGACGGCGGATTTGCCTCGGCTGACAACGTAACGGCCGATTTGTTGGCTACGGCCGTTGCGCGTTTTGCGCTGGGTGTCGGACAAAAACGGGAATCGGAATCAGGGGCCTTGCTGAAACGGGACTTGGCTTTTGTGGCGTCATGTTGGACGGATGACGGACTCTTCGGAGCCTCGTCGGCGGCCGGGCGGGGTGACGCCGAATATACCTTCTATGGATTGTTGGCTTTGGGAACCTGCCGATGATCGGGTGGCGGCCGCCCTTGGGGGCTCCGTGTCGATCCTCCCGGAAAACCTTTCGGGCTCTCCGGGGCTCGGGGCCGCCTCGCCTCCATCCGCGGCTTTTCCCGTTTTTCCGAAAGCGTGCGTTTCATTTTGCACTTCGCGCCCGCATAACGAAATTGGTAGATTCGCTTGTCTCGCAGGATAGGCGGCTTGTATACTGCCTGTATTCGATGTATGTAAAAGGAGAATGACGATGCGTAAATCAATGCTGTTGATAGCGGTGGCCGCTTGTGCGATGTGGACGGCGGCGGCCCCGGTCGAGAACGATTTTCTGCTGCAAACGAAAAACACGACCATGGCGTTTCGCAAGAGCGGCAATACGTGGCTGATGGTGCATTACGGCGCCAGGCTGGACAAGGCCGGCGACGCCAATGCCTTGGCGTGGAACGGCTGGGTCGGCGGCAATTTCTTCGGCCACCGCAAACCCGCGACCTATTCGGTGTACGGCAGCGACAACGACAAGAGCAACATGAACAAGTTCGGAGGACTGGCCGTGATCCACGCGGACGGCGTGACCTCCACGGAGCTGGTCGCCAACGGCGCGAAGACGGTCGACGACAAGCCCGGCGTGACGCATCTCGTGTTTGAGCTGAAGGACAGCGTGTATCCCTTCTATGTGACGCAGCATTTCCGTGCGG
>CAZTDL010000823.1:0-2040 GCA_964612775.1 uncultured Lentisphaeraceae bacterium | reverse complement strand
GGCCGCGCAGGTCGTCAGGCAGGCGTGTCGCAAGCGATGCGAGGTGGGCCGCGCCCATCACATAGCAGGTCGTTCCTTGGCAGATTTGAAGTTGGATCATGATGACTCCTTATAGAGCGTGATGCGGCGTTTGCCTAAAGGTTCAGAAGAAGCGGATCAGAACTTGTTTGAAATAATGCTCTTCGAGCAGGTTTTTGAGGCGCCGGATCAAGGTTCTCCGGATCTCCAGTTCCACCGGCAAGGAGGGGTCATGATGCGCGGGATTGATGCCGGTTCCGACAAGGAAAACGATTCGGTCGCTGTGCAGAAACAGGTCTCTCAGACGCGTCGCGCCGTTTGCGCACGGCGGAACGTCGCCGCTTTGGAGCATGTCGGCTGCCGCTGAAAGGGTGATGCAACCTTCGGTCACAAGCGCCGCCCCTTCAATTTCAGAGGTGGCGGGGATGTCGGGATCGAGATGCTCCAGCGACATCGTCAGCGGACGGCCGAGCTCGCGCCCGACGATTTCGGCGGTGGTGCCGCCGCAGATGACCGAACGCGTGCCCGGGTTGAGGACCTGCGTGGCGTATTCGTGGTCGCGTGCCTTGGAGAAGGGGGGGGCCCGTGAGCACTTGGAGGATTCGCGTTTTCCGGTCGTGCAGCACGACACAGGTGATGTCGTCACCGGGGATGCCGCTGTCTTTTTGGAGCGCTTGAGCAACGACAAGCGGGGCGAGATCGGCGGAACCCGTGTCCGGCGCGGCGGCGAGCTGCCGACCCAGAAACGCGGCGAGATTGTCGATGCCCCAGCCGAAGGGATAACGGTCGGTTCCGAGCCCGGCCTGCGTGACGCCGTCCGAACAGAAGACGATGCGGTCGTGGAGCTCAACGTGAAACGTGGCGTAGCTCATTTCGCGCCCGTTCCAGCGCGGCAGCGTGAAGGGCTCGCGCGGAATGGGAAGCGTTGCCGCATCGCGCAGGTGCAGGGCGGGCGGGTTGCCGTACTCGATCAGTTTAACGGTGCCGTCGATGTCGGCCCTTAGCATGGTGAAGGTCGAGTAGGAGATGTGACGCTCGGGGCAGAGCGGCAAGGCGTCCATGATCATTTCGGCGGCGTGCCGGATATCCACGTCGGCCATAATGTATTCGAGCGCCATCGTGCCTGTGAGGGATGCGGCGACATTGGCCTGCAACCCGCTGCCGAGCCCGTCGGCGAGTACGGCGCATACGCTGGAGCCGTCTGCGGAACGTCGCGATACAAAGACATCGCCGCTGCAGGATTTGCCGAATTTGTGTCGGTTACAGATGTTGACGTCAATGAAGTTCATGGCGGTAGGACAGAGGCTCGCGGGTTAAAATAAAGAGGGGTTTTCGGGTTCATCGGGACTTTCGGCCGCGAACATGTTGATGGCCGAGTTCAGGATCAGTTCGGATTGGGCCGAGTTTTTGCCGAGCATGTAGGCGATCTCCTGTACGGTTTTGGTGGTGTTCTGGATGACGGTGCGGGATTTTCGATCAGCTGCTGGCGGCGTTGCTCGGTGTCCGTCACATCCAGGATCAGCACGCCGAACACGGCATGCGGGTCCACGTTGAAAACAGTGATGCTGAAGATCTTGGAGCCGATCTTAACGCTCTTGCGGATGATCTCGTGACCGGAATCGAGGACGTTTTTGAAGAGATTCTGAAACGGCAGGATGCGGGTGAGGTCGGCATCGCGCAGGCCCGGTCGCGCTTCGTAGGCGGTGGCGAGCGATTCGCCGAAGAGCTTCGCGAAGCGCTCGTTGCATTCCATGATGCGCAGGTGGACGTCGGCGATGACCAATCCGTAGGGGAGCGCGAGGGAAAGCGCGTTGGTTTTCTTCTGGGCGAGTTGGCGCATGTGCGAAACGCACATCTGCGGTTCTGCGACGTCCGCCAGAATGGCCCTCGCGAGAGCGCGGCAACTGTCATAGCCGCAGCCTCCGCAATTGAGCTCATCCTCTCTTTCTGGTATTTCCCCAGTGAGTGCAGGGTCGCGCTGATTTGTTCTTCCGTGAAGGTGCGCGCGGGAATGGGGTCGGG
>CAZTDL010000822.1:0-2041 GCA_964612775.1 uncultured Lentisphaeraceae bacterium | reverse complement strand
GCGCCAACGACCCCTACAAGGCGCTGAAAACCACGCTGAAGGCCGAGATCGACGAGGAAGCGTGGGAGAGCCTGTATTCCGATACTTCCCGGCCCTTTGCCAAGCCGAAATCAGGCCGGATCGCGGTGAAGGTGATCAACCACCTTGGCGACGAGGTGATGAAGGTGTTTGCGGTGGAGTGATGGGAGCGATTCCATACGATTTGACTTGCTGGTACTTGAATGCCCGACGGATCGTCGAGTTGTCAGGCGTTGTGCCTCAAGGAAATAGTCAATTGAGCGGGCAGATGGTTCGCCTCAACGAACTCCGGCAACTCAAGGGAATGGCCATAGAATGGATGCGGCAAAACAATCCGCACCCGCTTGAAGTGCTTTTGGTCGAAGAGAATCTGGCAATTGGAACCTTCTTCACTCATCACTCTAACTTCTTTTTCTCTGGGCTATCAAAAGTTGCAGATGCAAAGAGAAGAAATAAGCCTGCCCCCTCCGCGAGCGCATACAGTAAACTGGATGAATGGAGGACTGGTGCAAGACTTCGGTTCGATTTCAACGCCGAGCACCTAACCTCTAACTCATCATGGTCCGAATTATCTGGACAGAAGCGTTCTTTTGTTCTGGGAGTTGTCACCGATCTGAAGGGCGAGGAAATCAAATGCTCACCATATGTCATTGCCAACATCGTTGACCCATCTTCTGCATTGCAAGGATTTGGTGGTCTTTGGCAGTTTCATCTCGAAGTACATGTCAGCCAAGTGGACTCATTTGCCAAGGTGGAGCTAGTGAAGGATCGGCTCACCAAGAAGTCCTTGGCGCCACTCTCAAAGATTCCAGAGGCAGATATAAAATCTGCCATCGCCGACATTATCAATGAACCAGTTATCCCAAAAGACTGGGGCGGCGAGAGTTCAGATTTGTTTTCGAGTAGAGTGATCTTGGATGGTCAACGCGTTTCCACCGCATTCCTGCTGAAAGGGCCTGCAAAATTCCACCCAATGACCCCAGCTGACCTAGGGAAGAACGGCGATCAGATCGGCAGACTCTTCGACGAACCTGCCGACCTTCTGGTACTTCAACATTGCCATGAGGTGACGTCGGCTGTCCGCAAGCAAATGCGGGCGTATGCCCAGCAAATGGGAAATCCACGGCGATTCTGCATTATAGACGGTTATGATACCGTCCGCATATTGCGGGCGTATAATAAGTGCGGGCTTGCCCTAGATGACACAGAGGCGGGAGGGACATAATGGAATTCCGGATCGCCGACACTTTTACCGACATCCTCGGCCGCCTTACTGCGCAAGAGCAGAAGGCTGCGAAGACCACCGCTTTTGACCTGCAACTGGACCCGACCTCGAACGGCCTTTCTTTCCACAAGCTGGACCGCGCCAAGGACTCGAACTTCTGGTCGGTGCGGGTGAATGCTGACATCAGGATCATCGTCCATCGCACGGCCGCCAGCATCCTGCTTGTCTATGTCGATCACCACGACGATGCCTACAAATGGGCTGAACGGCGCAAGATCGAACGCCACCCAACGACAGGTGCCATGCAGCTGGTCGAGGTGCGTGAGCGGGTTGAAGAAGTAGAAATCTTCAAGCCCAAAGAGGTGGCCGCGACACCGGCGCCTGTCACAAAGTCCGCGGCTCGCTTGTTCGACAACCTGCGGAAATTCGAACTGATGGCCTTTGGCGTTCCCGAAGAATGGGTGAACGACGTCCGGGCGGCTACCGAGGACACGCTGTTCGACATCATCGAGCACCTGCCACAAGAGGCCCAGGAAGCGCTGTTGAAGCTGGCGGTGGGCGAGAAACCGCAACCGCCTGAACCCGCTCCGGTTGAGGCTGACCCGTTTGCACATCCCGACGCCCAGCGCAGATTCCGTGTGCTGACCAACGCCGAAGAATTGAAGCAGGCACTGGACTACCCCTGGGACAAATGGGCTGTATTCCTGCATCCCGCTCAGGCGGAACTGGTCGAACGGTCGTTTTCCGGCCCGACCCGGGTGTCCGGATCGGCGGGAACCGGCAAAACCATTGTGGCGC
>CAZTDL010000821.1:0-2045 GCA_964612775.1 uncultured Lentisphaeraceae bacterium | reverse complement strand
TGGGTTTAACAACCAGCATGGCGGCGGGCCTTGGTAAAGAACGGCATGGCTTACCCGGGTTTCGCGGTTTTCACTGACAGGAGTGAACGACCATGGACGGCAAAGCACGAAGTGCGCTGAAGCAACTTCTCGGGCTCGAACGAGAACCCGCCGCATTGGCCTGGCTTACCAAGATTCCCAAGGACATCCCCAAAGTTACGGACAAGGCTCGCTTTTGCGTGAAGCTCGACCAGGCGACCCGTGGCCGGTGCTTCTACACGACCGCCGACGAAGAGCAGTGCATGGGCGGGGCAAAGTACTGCGGTCGTCGAGATGGAAAGGAGTTTGCCTCAGGCAGGCGCAGCGGCGAGTTCCTGGTGGCCTGGGGCATCTACGGGAGTGTAGCCGCGGTGCAGCGCGCCTGGCGGAGAAACCTGTTCATAGAACCCGGCATCTTCAAGGCACTGGCTTTCGCCCCGCTTTCTGGCGCTCCATTTGTGCCCGACCTGGTATTCGTGCTTTGCGACGCGAAACAGGGGATGGAATTGCTTCACGCCAACTCCTACGACTCCGGAGCCCGCGCCGTCGGAGCCGACTCGAGCCCGATCTGCAGTTCAATGGCCGCGATTCCGTATCTGACAGGCAAGGTCACCTATGGATTCGGTGACGTGGGTTCGAGAGAGAACATGAACCTGAGACCCGATCAAGTGATGGTCAGCATTCCAGGAAGCGATCTGGCCCGCATCGTTGCGAATCTCGAACAGATGAGATCGAAGAAGTCGTTCGGGAAGATTGGCTAACAGCAAAAACCCCCTCGGACTAGGGGCTGGTTGCAGTATCCCCGACCTGGCTGGAAGAATAATTATCTTTCAACTCGCTCAACAGGTGTTCGCATGCGCCCGCCCCGCAACAAGAGATCTGCAGCTTTCCGCCTGAAATGGCGACCCGGATCTTGTGGCGGGTGGCGATCTTACCGCCAATGACCACGGCTACCGCGCCCCCGATGTTGTCTGCGGAAAAGCGTTTGAGCTTAGCGGCGGCTTCTTCGCTGAAATCCAGCATGACGGCTTTCTTGCCATCCTCGATTTCGCGATTTTGCGGCAATCTCGACAAAGACAGGGGAACCTGGGGAGACTTTGCGATCACCAGATACATCGGAGGTTCGTCCGGACCCAATCCACCATAGGTCTGATCGTGAGCGACAATCCGTTCGTCTTTACTCAAAGGCAGCAATTCTTCTCGCTTCTCCGACTGACGCGAGACGAGATAAAAGCCGTCTGGAAGATCCAAATCTGCGAGCTGTTGCGAAACGGTCGTTTGCTTGTCATCCAAGCTCGTGGATTTCCGGCAACCTGGAACCAGAAGCAGGGCAATACTCATAAGAACAAGAGTTACGACCCCGATCTGCACAACGGATTTGATGGAGAATTTCATGTCCGGAAAAGTAATCACGGCGATCTGTGTGTCAATAGAGCAAGGGGACGTGAAGGGGGGGCGTGAAGGGACGGAGGGTGGCTAACTCAGAAGACGGCGCATAATAACATAAACCTTGCCAGATTTCCGCTTGACTTCATCTTCAAGCTGGCCAAACAATGCCGTCAGCCAATAATGAGACATTTCTTAGCCAGCCTGATTTGCTTTGCAATATTTCTAACAAGCCTGCCTGCCAGGGCAGACAATCTCGGTGCGATTGGCTACGCTGGACTTGTCTTCGTCGCCGGCGCATTCATACTGGTCGTCATAATCAGCGTTGTCGGTCTTCTATTATTTCATCGCTACCGGCGAAAAAACAAAGCTCCGGCCGAATCTTCATCTGAAAAACCGGACATCCCCAAACCGGCCGTGATCTTGCGATTGTTTTGTGCCCTGGCGATGAGCTCTGCGATGGCCGCATTTGGCTTCATGATTGGCAACCTGGCCGTAATCTACGGCTCCGAAGTCCAAGGCATGATCATCGCCGCCGTCCTGATCGGGTTGGGACTGACATCCGGGCTTGTTGAAGGTTGGCGCTGGTCCTTGATTTGGGGCGTCTGGCGTGTGTTGATAACTATCGGCACGACAGCCTT
>CAZTDL010000820.1:0-2053 GCA_964612775.1 uncultured Lentisphaeraceae bacterium | reverse complement strand
ACGACGACGAGGACGAGTACGATAAGCACATACGTCACCGAACTTATGTCCCAGACATCGGTGTCCATGCTTTAGCCTTCAGATGTATGCGGCGAGATAGCGCTCGTACTCGCCGAAGCACTCTGCCAGCGATTTCTCCGCATGGAGCAGGTTTCGAAAGCATCTGATGAACTGCCTGGTCATTTGATGCCATTGCCGGACGATGGCGGCGAGCAGCGGATTGAGCGACCGCAGGCCGCGCGGTCGGCGTGTCATCCTTTTCTTTTTTGCCTTGGCCATGACCGCCTCGTTGTGCATCTCGACTTCGCGCTGTCTTCGCGCCAGCTCCTTCTCCCGCTTGCCGGCAGACTTGATGTCGCTGATTCCGGCATCGGTCGCGAGCACGGCCTGGACGAAGAGCAGGATGTTGTAGGCTATGCAGATGAACTCAGACTGGCAGGGCCTGGCACCGTTCGCCGGATCGTCCGTGCTCCACGCCTTGTCCTCTCCCAGCTTCCGCTCGAAGACATCGAAAACCTTCTCGATGCGCCACCTCATGAAGTAAAGCCAGGCGATGACGCCTGGACGCAGCTTTTGCTCCGTGGTGATGAACCGATACTTCTCGCCGGTTTCCGGGCAGCGATAGACGACCACGCGCAGTTCGACGCCGTTGGCAAGCCTGACCCTGGCGTCGTGCAGCACCCCGGCGTTGACCTGGTCGTCAAGGTCGAAGCGGTTGGCCGCGAGGACGCGGATGCACATGTTCTCCTTGGCCCGGGTGATCATGTCGAAGCCGTTCCCGCCCAGCATCGCCTGCTCCTCCATGAATTCGGCATCGGCGCCAGCCCGGTCGTAGACGAGCAACGGCCTGTGCGCGGCGCTCCAGCCCATGCGCCCCATCGCCGCTTTCCGCAGGAACTTCCGATCCGACTTCTTGAGCAACGCCCACTCGTTCGGATGCATGCTGTGACCGGACAGGATGGCGCAGACCGGGAACGAGAGTCCAGAGGCCAGGTCGAGCGCGTAGATGTTGCCGAAGGCGACCTGACGCCCTTTGTCGTCGCGGGCGGCATGGCAGGCATGCGCGATGTAGTGGCCGTCGGCGGCGCACACGGCGCGCCCCGCCAGTTCGGGAAAGACGGACAGGTGGTTGATGCCCGCCATCGCGAACCAACGGGACAGATTGGAGCGGAGGGCGTCGCCCGTAGCCTCAATCAGCTTCCGGCGGCGATCGGAGTGCAAGTTCTCGAAATAGGTAGAGCGGACGATGGTTCCGCCCGCCTGCCGCTCCGCCTGGATGAAGTCCCGTCCGCTCTCGTACCGGTCGAGGACGCGCCTCACTCCACGGCGGGTGAACTCCGCGTCGGCGACCGCCGGACATTCCCGCCGCAAGCGTCCTGGCACCTCCGCGAGGGCGGTGTCGATCAGGCGATCGACCAGTTCATGATGCGTGAGTCGGTGAAACTCGGTGAACATGGCAACCATCGGCGACCACCTTTCAGCGTGTCGTGCGCCAGCCGCCCGGCGCTTCGGCATGAGGCACCCAGACGCGCCGCACATAGTCAATGTCGAGCCGAATTATTAATATGCAAGTTATTATGCAGCAATAGCTTGTATTTTATTGTGACCGCGCAGGGAGGCCGCAGGCGCCCCGTTTTTCGGCTTCGCCCGCGAGGCGCCGCGAAAGGCGAAAAAACCGGCCAGCCGGCCTGCGCGTGGCAGGGGGCGGCCGTGCCGGCCGGGCGCGGAGGGGGTGGCAAAAAAATGCACGGGGTCGAGGCGGGCTTGCGCCGCACCTGCGGCGGCGCGCCATTGCCGACGGCAATCGCCGCGCCGCCCATTTGTCCCATGGCGATATTCGCCACTCTCCCGCCAGCCTCGACCAAAGCCGAATTGCCACCGGATACCGTAAATCCAGTCCCGTGTGCGCGATGATTCTGGGCCCGTGGCCTACGCCCGCCCGCAAGCCGACGACGTGGGCGGAATTTCCGTCGTCAATCGCTTGACTTGCCTAGGGGCGCAGTGTAAGTCGGATTTAGAATATGGGGCCGAGCGTAATGCTTGGACACCAATG
>CAZTDL010000819.1:0-2056 GCA_964612775.1 uncultured Lentisphaeraceae bacterium | reverse complement strand
TCCTTCGCGTTTTCAGCGGGCGCGGCCGAAATCTCCAGCACGAAAAAGAGGGCCGATGTGAGTGATAAGATCTTCATTTTTCTATCCTGCCAAAAGCGGATCGTTAATAAAGCGCATCGGAATCTCGCCCGCGCCGCAGACGGGGTGAAATCCCGATACGCAGACCGTCTGTCAACCGGCCGTTTTCTCTTTCTCGCCAAAGAACAGCTTCAAGGATTCCTTCTCGGCGCACAGCTCGAAGCCGGCCAAGGCGAACCGGCGGGCAAAACCTTTGAGTTTAGCGTGTATACGGGGGGCTTCGCCGGGCATCGGGTCTGGCCGGACTTCCACGACTTGTTTCGTTCCTTCTGTTCCGGTTCGCACGGTAACGGCGTGCGCACCGGTCAGGGGCAGCCATTCCAACAACTGAATCATCGTGTCGCAAAACCGGATGGCGGCGATCTGCGCTAGCGGCGTGGCCTCCCCGCGCTTGAAAAGAACCGGAATGCGGCGGGCGGGAGGCGGATGGCCGATCCTGCGAGCCAACTCCATCGTGAACATGGCTTGGTCCTCCACGGTCTCGACGAGCGCCATCTCCTGATGCGGATGGGTATGCCAAGCCGTGTTGACGTCGTCCATCAGGGCGTTGATATCGGTCGGAACGAATTCCTCAAGGTTGCGTATCCCTTGGGCGATGCCGATGAAATCGAGCAAGAGCCGCTGTCCCCGATTGATCAGCGAGGCTGGCAGAATCGCGGCCAAGGGTTCCAGCGCGAAATTTTTTCGGAGCTTTTCCACGGTTATCAGCGCCTCGTTGGCGAACATCACCTGCAGAATGTTTCCGTCTGCGAGCGCGTTGCTCAAGTCCCGGTATTTCTGTAGTAGGGCGTCGATCGTATCCATGTCCATCGCCTCGCGACACCGTTGCGCGGCCTCTGGCTCGTCCAGCGCCTCCAGCCGATAGGCCACATAAAGCAACCGTCCGGCGATGGCGGAAAACACCTCCTCGGCTTCGTCGATCAGTTCCAGCGCCAGATCGACGGTCCGAAAAAGCCGCTGCGGATTCATGGCCTCAATTTCGTCCGTGTGGGCGGCCTTATCGCGCAGCCGACGCAGCAGATCCACGGTTTTTTCTGCCGGTAAAGGAGTCCCGTGCCCGGGACAGCACCAGAGGATGGAGCCCTCTTCCAGCAGGCTGATGACGGTGTCCATGGATTGTTTCAGGTCTTGCTGGTCCCATCCGTGGACGCCCGCGACCAACGGACGGTTGGCAGACAGCAGATCGCCGATGAACAGCAGATTCCCGATGCGATAACAAACGCTGTCCGGCGTGTGTCCCGGGCACGGAATAATTTCGATTCGCGTGTTTTCACCAAGGACGAGCGACTGCCGGACCGAGGCCGGATCGGAATCGGGGCGTTTCTCCGTGCGAAGGTACGCTTCCGCTCCGTTGGCGAGCTCAATGTTTCTGGGGGTCAGCGTACGGACATCATCTTGGGTCAGAAGCGGGATATGGGTGTGCATGGGGCGTATCTCCACCCCGTTATAGGTCGGCGACCGTCTGCCGGGCGTCTGCGGTGGCCAAGGCTTTCGCCCCGTGCTCTTGGATAACCAGCCAAACGGGGCGGTCGGTCTGATTCAAAAACATGGCCGCTTCCCGGCACAGGTCAATGTGGCAATGGGTCTGTAGAAGGAACAACGACTGCGTGCGGCCCCCCTTCCCGTTCGGCCAGAACCGCGTGCAGATCGGACGTTTGCTGCGGCAATGCGCCGGGGTCGATCAGGACGTTTCCTTCCGGGAATTCGAACAGATAAGAGTTGGAAGAAAGAACGTTGGGGCAGCGAAGGTAGGGGTATACGAAAACATCGGACAGGCCCGGTACGGGTTGCCATTCCCTGTTTTTCATGCTTAAACCTTGTTTCCTGAGTGGTGAGGCGAACCATACGTGCGCCTGCCAGATTTCAAACCGTTTTGACGGAATTATAAACGCGCATACTGGTCACAAACAATGAAAAATCAGAAAGGGGACGGCACGGCCGTGGCAGATCCTCCGGAACGGGTTGTTTCCCGGCCGGT
>CAZTDL010000818.1:0-2056 GCA_964612775.1 uncultured Lentisphaeraceae bacterium | reverse complement strand
GTTCCTTGGACTCATAGGTGGTGTCAAGCACCACCACCAGCGCAGGCCGAATGTGTTCCGCCAGCACATTCGCGCCAAACCCGCACATCTCTTCACAGGCCGTCGCGCCCAAAACCACCTGATACTTCGATTGCCATGCGCGTGTCTCAGCCGCAAGGCGCGTCAGCAACCAGCAACCCAACCGGTTGTCAAGAAACGGCGATTCAAACGTGTTGCCGCGACTTTGGGATTGGGGCGCGAAACAAATGCGGTCACCCCGTCGAACATCGGCTCGCTCCGCCTCGGAGGCCTCCAGTTCAAAACGCAGTTCAGGCTCGCAATCTTCGCCGGCCAAGTCTCTCAGCACGCCGAGGAATTTGCCCCGACGCGTCTTAAGCACACACGCCGCCGACCCTCCGTTGAACGTCGGGCCGCCTAACGCCGTCGCGCCCACACACACACGTCCCTCATTCGCACACGGTTCCACGCGCATTCGGTCGACACAATAGCCGGGCGAATCCATATGGGCGCAGACCAACAACACAGGCGCGTCCGCCGCGCCCGATCGTCCGCTAGCGGCTATCGCGTAAGACCCGTACCGTTCAGGCAACCACCCCTCATCGCGCCAAACGGACTCCAACAGCTCCCGAACCTCGTCCTCATCCCCCGGGGTGCTGTGGCATTCGATCAACTGTTGTAACCGCACATCCATCCGGAGGCTCTCCGTGCGCCATCGACGCCTTATTCTTGCGATCCAGCCTAGCCCTGATCCATGACCTGCCGATAGTACTTGATGAAGCAGGCGATGATCTCCTCTTTGGTCACGTCGGTAATCGGATAGTTCTGCGGATCATCCTTAAACATGCACTCATATTTCAAAAAACGCTGTCCGCGGTTGAGGCGAACCTCTGCGCGCGGCAAAATCCCGCTCTGCACAAAGTGCTTCATCACGCGGAACGTGATTTCCTCAACATCCCCAGAACGAACGCTTAACGTCACCGAAGCCGGCGCGCGGCGGACCTGCGCGTCACGTCCATGCTTGCCGGTCAGCTCTTCCGCAACCTCCGACAGCGACGGGAAAGCGACCGTGTCGAGAAACGCCTCGAACACCGCATTTTCCTGTTCCGCACGCGTCACACGCGCTTTGCCGACAAGAATGCCATTCAACTCGTTGCGCCAATCCGCCATAACTGCCCCCCGTTCTCGTAATGATCTTCCGTTCCTTCACAAACACGCCATCGCTCAACGCGCCACCCGCGCCAACGCCGTCCGCAACGCGGGCAGCAGACGCAATGCCACCTGTTCATTCCCCGCACGGTTGGGATGATCCGTCTCATCCCAGAACGGCGGAAGCCGATTGGGTTTCACGTCGATCTGCATATTGGGCACATAGAGACAACCGTGCTTCTCGCACACCTCCCGCTCCATACGGGCGATTTGCCCGGCCAACGCATACCGTCCAGGCTCAAACTCCACGCACATCTCGTCCCAAAACTGCCGACCGCCAAAACAGCTCGCCACAACCACCTGCGCATTTTTTGCGCGCGCCTCGCACACCATCGCGTCTAAATCCGCCCCCATCGCTTCGACCGGTCGCGACCGCCGCCAGAAATCGTTTGCGCCCAACGCGATCAACACCACGTCAGGATTGTGCGCGAGCACGTCGCGCTCGTAACGCAGCAGCCGTCCGCCCTCCAGCGTGTCGCCGCCTATCCCGGCATCGATCACCTGAACATACGGCATGAATTTGACGAGCCAGTCGCTATAATGGCCGCCGGGACCGCCGCACGAAGTCAGGCTGTCTCCGAAACACACCAAGACCGGACGCGTATCCCTCAGGCCCAAATACAGAATAACCGCGGCCAGACAAACGCCAATGGCCACCGAACCAACAAACATAGATCGCTTCATCGAACAGTGAGTCTCCTCAAAAATCCGTTTTTTGTCACAGCGTGTTATATCAAAAACGCAGGGCGGACAAAAGTAAAAGCAAGGGCCAAGAAGCGTTGCGGGCAGGATTCGCCGTTTCACTGACTGCCGCTGTGGTTGTGTATGATCGAGACAAAAGTTTTGCGAG
>CAZTDL010000817.1:0-2059 GCA_964612775.1 uncultured Lentisphaeraceae bacterium | reverse complement strand
GCTGCACGGCGCGGGCACCACCAACAAGCTCCTCCTGCCGGCAAAGCAGACCATGACCATCGATTATCTCGATGGCACCTTAACGGTCGAGGGGACGGGCGCCGCGTTGCGCGTGAACACCTTGGGAACCAACGCCGTCCTCTCGGTCATCGGCCAAACCGCCGTCCTGCTCGCGAACGCCGCGCCGGGCGCCACGCTCAGTCTCACGGGGCCCGGAACATCGCTCACGGTCACGGCCGCCGATGTCGTCCTCGAAACACTGAACCTCGCAACGGGAAAGGTGACGGTGAACGGCGCGTTCACCATCAGCCAGCTTACCGGCGCAGGCACGCTCGTGAAACAGGGAACCGAAACGTTACGGGTGAACTTCTGCACCAATTCGACGCCTCTCAGGATCGACGAAGGCAAGATTATCCTCGCCCCGCCGGACGAGACGGACGTGCTTGGCGATCATCCGATGCTCTGGCTCGACGCTTCGGCCGACAACGTCTTCACGCAGTACAAGGCCTACACTTACACCAACGGCTTCCTCGTCATTTCAAACTGGTTCGACTGCCGCCCCGGCGCACCGGTTTACGCCTATAATGATCGCGGTGAAGACAATTGCCAAGTTTATCCGTACGTCATGACCAACAACCAGAACGGCTTAAGCGTAGTCTCCATGGGATCGTTCCAAAAAACGCTCCCCTCGCCATACGGCGGTTCGACCGGGCTCGAAACGCGACGAATCTATTTCTCGGCCAATATCGCGCCTCAATACGCCGTGATGATGTTCGGCAGCCAAGAGGGCGGAGGCGTTGCCATGCTCGGCGGCAACTCAGCCTTCCTGCGGGCCGGCTCAACCACCGATGACTACCGGAATCCCGCAACGCCGATCTTGGCTTCCGGCACCTATCAGGTCTGGACCAACGGCGTCGCCGTGACCGCGACCAACACCGGTTACACCGGCGGATATCAGATCCTCACCGTTTACACCAAAGGACAGAGCATCAACTCCCTCGGCTGGCGAGACATCCCCCAGACCGCCGGAGGACAAAACTACGGTGAAGTCCTGCTCTACACCAACGTGCTGACCACGATACAGCGCATGACCGCCGAGGCCTATCTCGCAAAGAAATGGCGGCTCCCTTATGCCGCCACCGCGATTCCGACCGCCTCTGTCGCGGCCGGGGCCGCGCTGGAGATCGGCGGCTCTTTCTCGGTCGGTCTGCTGGACGGCGACGGCAACGTCATCGTGTCCGACGGCGCGGCCTTCGAAGCGGCGGGCCTCTTTCTCGGCACGATCACGCTCGGGAACGGACGCCTGACCGTCTCCGACCTGCCGCCCCCTCCCCAAGCCGAGGCTCTTCCCATGAACGCTCTCACCGGCTGGTTCGACCCCAATCAGACCAACCGCGTCGTTTTTGGAGGCGCGTATACGCCGACCCGTCCGCTCACGATCGCAGCTCTCTATGACCGAACCACCACCAGCCGGTTTCTGCTGGGAACGTTCACCACCGATCTGAACAATGACCGGCGTCCGTGGCTCTCCGCAACCAACGGACCGTTGGGGAAAACCCTGTACTGGATCGACTACACCAACATTTACTCGGGCGATTTGAATGGCAACACCCTCCGCCTCTACAACAACACCGCGTACATCGGCACGGCCGACACCTCACACCTGACGCCCACCAACGTGCAGTCCGGGTTCATCGTGCTCGACAGTTCGCGCGGAGGGGGGGGTTCCCATCACACGCGACGTCGGCGCCACGCAGATCTTCACTCGAGACTCGCAATCGGCCGCCTCGCCGATCTGGGGAGCCTCAACCGCCAGCGCCGTCAAGAGCGGCCAAACCTTCCTCGACGGCGTTGCGGTCAACGGCACAACCCACGGCTATAACGGCACAACCGAGTTGCTTTCGTTTGTTGCCACCAATGTTGTCCAAGCCGCCTTCTTCGGCTTTTACGGCGGCGACGGTTCACCGGCCGGAACCATGAACCGCGAACGCCTCGGCGAAATCATGCTCTTCGAGTCTGCGATGAGCGACAGCGCGCGCGGATATTGAAGCGTACCTGA
>CAZTDL010000816.1:0-2067 GCA_964612775.1 uncultured Lentisphaeraceae bacterium | reverse complement strand
TGGCCCGCCCGTCTTCTCCGCCCGGGATGCCCTGCAAGAACCGCGAACTTTATCAAACGGGGCTAGCGGGGTCAACGGTGATTTTAAACTTTTTTCGATGCTTTATTCGGAGGCCTGATTGAGGCCCTGCGCACTCTGCCGAAGGAGACCTGGACGTCGCGGGGCTTGACCGCGTCCAGCGTCACCGATCTCGTCGTTCGCCTATCTCGGATTTCTTGGATTAAGGCCTCCCGGAAAGGGCACGGCTCCCGGCAGGAACAAGTAAAGTCCGGCGCGGCGCTCGCTTTCCCCCAAAAACACCGTGCCGTCGACACCGGTGGCCATCGCGTCAAACTGGTAGGCGCGTTTGGCGTAGTAAGGGCTACGGTCCACCGCCAGGCACCCCCAATCGCGGAAGCCCTCTTGCCCGTCTACCCCGCGTAACTGATGAGCTTACAGGGCTCTTGGAACTCGCCGCAGAGCAGGTAGAGGCGGTTGTCAGGTCCTAATGTCATACCGCGTACTCGGCGCGGCAGACGCGGCTTGCCGAGGTTTACAAGGCGTGTCCGATCAGCGTCCAATCGGAACAGATAACCGTCGCTCGTCGCGCCATAGAGCATTCCTCCCGGTACGGGCGTCCACGCCTCGATCACGGGATAACCGTAATAGTTCCACGCCTCGTAGTACTCGCCGGGAATCTGCATGTCCGTGCGAACGATCACATGCGAGGCTGGATCGTAGTACACAATGCGGCCATCCTCGCCCGACGTATACACGCGACCGTTTTGAGCGACATACAGCGCGCGCGGCACGCTGCGCCACTCCCGTTCAGGACCGGAATACACCTTACGGTCCAGCAACGGCAGGTTTTCGACTGTTTTATTTTTCTTCAAATCCCACACGAAGAGGCAAGCATCCGGATAGGCGATGCCGTAGAGACGACGCGTTTGGGCGTCGAGTGCGACGGCGTAAACCGTGTTTCCCTTCACCGGAACCCCTATATCGTCCAGCGGGCACGTCTCGCTTGGAAGGCGTGCGCCCGCATTGCTTTTGCCCGGATCGTAGCGGTAGAGGTGGCCCCCCTCGTAGTCGGCGTAGGGCGCGGCGATATCCTTCCAAAGCTGAGCCTCAATGGCGCGGAACCCCCCGGGAAAACCCGAAGTCAGACGTACCGGCGCGAGCATGCTGAGGCCGCCGCCGATCAGCAGCGTACCGTCCGCGTCCTCCACCAGCGCATGGTAGACGCCCAGCGAATGACCGATTTTACCGAGCGGACGCACCTTGTTGATCGCCCGGTCGTAGAGAAACAGATGCGACGCGCTTTTACCGCTGGTCGCGCCGTAAATCATACCGCTGCTTGCCGTGACCAGCGCCGTGATCGGCGTGTCGTCCGCATCAATGGCTGAAACGCCGGGATAACCGAGATCCCGATAGTCCAACCGGTGCGCGTCGAAGTTGGGATTGACCCACTTCTGCGCCCATGCCGCAGGAACAACAACCCAAATCAGTACGGCTAAAAGCGCGTCCTGATGCTTACCAAGCAACCAACGATTGACAACGCGCGAAAGCCCGCCCGATCACCGCCCTCCGTTCTCCACGTTTCTCATTTCGCACCTTCCTTTTCCGGCGTGTAACAAACCAAACCCATGCTGTAGGGCCACTTATTATCGATCTTGTTAGCTGCGCGGCGCGGATCGGATTCCTCCAGCGCACCGACGAAATAGAGCTTGCCGTCCTTCTTTCCCGTGCAGGCGCCTCCGAGCCCGAACACGCGACGTCCGTCCGGCGGGCGCATCAGCCCCAGTTCGCGCCGCTGACGCGTGTTCCGATCATAGACGATCAGCACCGATTCGGGCGGCACGTCCTTGCCCGTCAAATGCGCGGTGAACGTCCGCTCATCGGCCACGTCCCAAGAAACGCCCGCGTAGTCGAAAGCCACCGACACCACCGGCGCATAGTAGATTTTACGGTCCGGCGTGAGGGTCAGTGCCAGCGTGGAAACGGGGATCAGGTTCGGGTCGGCCGCAAGATAACGCTCAGCGCACATCCGCACGAGCGGCATGATCTTACCCTCCGGCCCGTCGTACG
>CAZTDL010000815.1:0-2067 GCA_964612775.1 uncultured Lentisphaeraceae bacterium | reverse complement strand
AGGCCCCCCCCCCTTCTGGGAACGGAAAAACTTTCCCATGGAAAACCCGGACGGTTGCCGGCAAAAGAAACGGGATACGCCGCCGTACCGAACGAGCCTTCCGGAGCACGGTAAGCGATCACCGCGATATCGCGGTAATCCGAATCACCGCCGGTCTTGGCCGGTTCCGGCAACGCAAGCGCCTGAACGCCCTTGCCGCCTTCCGCAAACGTCGTGCGCCATACCAATTGGCGCATCGCGTTGCTGGCGGCAATCCAAGGACCGCCCGCATACGACCACCCGGGACAGTTCTGCATTGAAAAACGCAGGCCCAGCCGTTTGCACTCATCCGCGGCAAACCGGACCAGTCCGTCCCATTCTGGGCTAAGGCACTGAATCTGGTTCGTCATTCCCGGCCACGGCCCGCCGAATTGTCCATGAAAAAGCTGAATGCCTTCGATACCCGCGCCGCGAATCGCCTCTAAATCCGCCGTCAGCCCCTCGCGCGCCACATTGCCGCCGATAAAATGAAACCACGTCTCCGGATGAAAAACTTTTGGAGGGTTCAGAAAGTCTTTCGCGTCTTGCCCGCCAAACGCGCGTCCCAGCATTCTCGACGGCGGCAAGGCCGCCGCCTGATCCGATTCGTTTACCGCCCCCACAGAAACCGCAACACCCATTGCGATCAACATTCCCCATATTCTCCGATCCATAGCCCCCCCTTAAGCGCGCCTAACGCCTTTCGCCTAAACGCTCATTCAGACTCCCCATACGGTAACCCTGCAAATCAAGCGTCACATATCGGTACCCCTCGGCTTTGACATCGCACACGACCTTTTCCCGCACCTCATCCGCGATCAAACGAGGCAACTCCGCAACCGCGACCTCGATCCGGGCGATATCGCCATGATGCCGCACGCGGAATTGAACAAAACCCGCCTGCCGCAGAACCTCTTCTGCCCGCTCGACCTGCGCCAAGACACCGGCCGTCACCGCCGTGCCGTACGGGATACGCGAAGCAAGGCAGGCCATGGCCGGTTTATTCGCCGTCGGCAATCCCGCGCGCGCAGAGAGTTCGCGTATTTCGGCCTTGGTCAACCCCGCGTCCATCAGCGGACTCTTAACGCCCAATTCCAGCGCCGCGCGACGCCCGGGACGGTAATCGCCATTATCATCGGCGTTGTTGCCGTCCAGAACGCATGCGAAACCGTTTTCCCGCGCGACTTTGGCGATCCGGGCGAAAAGACACTTCTTACAGAAATAACAACGATTCGCGGGATTCGCGACGTAGTTCGGATCGCTCAGCTCGTCGGGAAAAACAACCACGCAGACCGCGTCCATCGAATCTGCCAGCCGCATCGCCTCAGCATACTCTTTGCGAGGCAAGCTTGGCGTATCCGCGAGCACCGCCAACACATTCGTTTTTCCCAACACGTCGAGCGCGACGCGCAACAGCAACGTGCTGTCAACGCCACCGGAAAAACCGATCACCACGCGTCCGCACGCCTTCAGGATCGCATGCAGTTTCTGCTCTTTGTCGTCTAACGGAGGCATCGGCCACAACCTTTTTCGGATTGAGAACAGGGACGGGCGGCGACCCGCGATTACAGGATCTTGTTATCGATCAGACGGGTTTTTCCGCAATAGATCGCTATCAGCGCCACGTTTCCTTTGCGAGCCTCAGTGACCGGCTCCAATGTCTCGGCATCCGCAATCTGCACATAATCGATCACCAGCGCGTGTCGTTCCAAGAGCGCGCACATCTGTGCGCGAAGCGTGTCCGCGGCACAAGGGCCGGAAGCCACCCTTTCGGCCGCCAAAGCCAACGCGCGACTCAAACCCAGCGCACGCGTCCGCTCATCCCCCACGAGATACACGTTGCGTGAACTCATAGCGAGTCCGTCCGCCTCGCGCAGAATGGGGACCACCACGATTTGAATCGGAAAATTGAGATCCCGCACCATGCGGCGAATAACCGCCGCCTGCTGATAATCCTTCTGCCCGAATACGGCCACATGCGGCAACGCAAGGTTGAACAGTTTGGCGACCACCGTGCAGACGCCGCGGAAGTGGCCCGGACGTTTTGCG
>CAZTDL010000814.1:0-2068 GCA_964612775.1 uncultured Lentisphaeraceae bacterium | reverse complement strand
TGGAACCCGTCACGTGCGAGAACGGCCCTGATGTTTACAACCCATGCGGTATCCCCATTGGCGGAATCGCGTATTTTAAGGTCGCTGTCGAGCCCGCGGCATGGATTCCGGACACCGACATCACATGGAGTGTGGTTCATGGTGACGTTTCCTTCCATAACGGCGGAAACAAGGGAAGGCTCGTAACCGTAAATGCTGGGGGCACGGCGGGTGATTTTCGGTTGGATGTGGATGTTGCGGATCTCTCCCTAACCCCCAAGCCGTTCATCAAAGGGCGGGTTCTTGAACAGGGAACCGTGCCCGTCAAGGTGTGGATCGTCAGGAAAGATGACGGGAGTGAACCGGCTTGTACAGAAGGCCGCGTACAGAAATTGCTGGACGGGGTGAACTCGATCTTCAAACAATGCGCCATGACCTTCTGCGTAAACGGCGCTCTTCAGTATACAAACCGCCAAGAATGGCTGGATATTGACTTTACCAACGGCTGGTCTGGCGAACTGGAGTCCATTCGCAATGTCGAGACGGCGACGGGCGGGATTGAACTCTATTTCGTGAACAGTTTTCTAGTTGATGACCAGCAATCAGATGTTTTAGGAATCGAAGACACGCAGGGAATCGTTTTAAGGAACGATATATCGGAGAGAACACTGGCGCATGAGATTGGTCATGCCTGTGGCCTGCTCGACATTTATCCTTACCGGTTAGCACCCAACACGCTGGAAATGGTTGTCTCTGGTCCCGTCACGGTGGAACGCCTCCCGCAGGACTGGGGCGGTGATTATTACAATCCCGGTTTGCTTCAGGCGTATTTGATCACTTATCGGCTGCTAATGATGGGATATGAAGACCCTTTGATCATGACGACATACGACATTCCTCTTGGTTCGATTTATGGCACATGGTTCTACCGACAACCGCCCCTTTTCGAGGGGGATATCGCGATCAACATTTGGGAACAAAGTTTGGCTCCTGTCGGGTTGGACAGCATGGAAAATCGGCAACCCTGCCATCAATGAAAAAGGTATAATGCAATGAAACAATCAAGTGTTTATTTCCACATGACATTCTGGCTGTGTCTGGCTGTGTCTGCTGCCGGATGGCCAGTCACAAATTCTCCGACAGGAAGCAATTGGGATCTATCGTCAACAACTATGGATTTCCGTACGGTTGTAGCTCGGACTTTAATGTTGAACCACTTTGATGCCCAAGGGAGGGATTCCTGCGATTTGGTGATGGCATATGCGAAAAGCCAAGGGATACCGATAAGCAACGTGGTGAACGAGGCAATAACCATCGCGGAGGAAGGGTTCGCCATGCTTGAATCGGGGAGTATTACCAACGAGGATGTCAAAGCATCCCTTCTAAGGTATTGCCGAAAAGCTCTGGTTCTCGTATGTCGTCCCCGAGATCGCGTTGCCCTTCCGTATCTGGAATCTAAAACCGTTTCACAAGATAAACACATTCGGTTGACTGCGGCAAACGGAATCATCAACATCTTGGGGCCGGACTCTATTGGGTTCATCCGCGTTGCCGCAACCAACGGCTTATATGGCGGAACTGATATTTATGGCATGTATAAAACTTTCGGAGGACGACTCAAGGTCGAAAGAAAGAAGACTCCGGAAGTAAATCAGGTCAAATCATTCGATTTTTTGATGGGGTTGGCGGAAAAAGAAGAGTCGGGCAGCACCGTTGAAATGTTGGATCAGATTCTGTGCGAGACACTGGACGGGTATTCGACCAGCGTTCAACGTCGGCAGATGGCGGAGCGTCTTGTAAAGCAGGGACCGGATTACTGCAGACACTACTTCGAAGAAATTGGCGCAATGATCGAAAAGACACCAAAGGAAAAACGCAAGGACTTTCGTGCCAAGGGCGAACTGTTCGACCCCGAAAGAAATTCCGACGAGAAGATACAAAGTAACGATCACGTACAATAGAGACCGCATTTTGGCAACCGATAAATGAAAGGCGAATCGCAAAGTTTTGTCGGGCCAGCCCCTTGCACCCTTGACGGCGCGGGCGGCGTCTCGTTCCTGTCCGGCGAAAACAGCGACCTGTTCGTCGA
>CAZTDL010000813.1:0-2079 GCA_964612775.1 uncultured Lentisphaeraceae bacterium | reverse complement strand
ACCTGGCGGCGGGTGTGCAGTTGGCGGCCGACTGGGTCGCATACTGCAATGCGGTTGACGACCGCCCGTTGGCGAAATTGCGAATGCGGCATGGATGTGCGGCTGCGCTGGGAGTAACGCGCTGGGAATTGGTGACGGAAAAGGGCGGCGTACCCGATGCGAGTGTCTGCAACGCGTATGCGTCGGCGATGAGGAAAGAAGATCCGACTCTCGCGGTCAGCGTGGGGGCGCCTGCTCTGATGCCCGTGTATGATCGATATGTGACAAAGGTGATGGCGCGGCTGTCGGCGGGCGCTGAACCGGATCGCCGCTATTATGGCGCGTGGTTTGAGTCGCTGGGAATGGCGTACGCGGCGATAGAGCGGTTGCGGAAGAATGAGGCGGCCGATCTCTGCACGCGATTTCATCCCGAGCAGGTGTTGTTCCGTGTGACGTATGCGCGAAACATGCTGACGGAAGCTGGACTGATCATGGCGATGTATAACAATTGCCCGGCGTTTATGCCACTGGTTACGACCGGCGTACCGACAGAAGAAAGCGGCTCGTTCAGGGTTCAGGCGGCGTGGGCGGAGGACGACTCGACGCTGGTGATCTTCATCTATAATTCGGCTGTCGAACCGCGGACGGTCCGTTTCGACCTGACGGCGTTGCGCAGGCGCTTTGGGGTATGGATCGCAGACCAATTGGCGGCCGACATTACGGCGCGGAGGGTTGCTCAGAATGTGCCTGTCAGCCGAACCCAGAAAGCTGGGGCTGCCGTTACCCAATGGCTGGAATATACGGCGATGCCATCCTCTTTTACGCGGATTCTGGTGAAAGAGTGACGGACGGAATAAAAAAGAACCGCGGGGAATCCCGCGGTTCTTTTTTTATGATCGGTTGAAAACCGTTACACGAGGCCTTGTTCCAGCATGGCTGTTGCGACCTTCATGAAGCCCGCGATGTTCGCGCCCATGACATAGTTGCCCTTGTGGCCGAACTCTTCGGCGCGATCCCAGCACTGTTGGTGGATGTCGATCATGATCTTGTGCAGACGCTCATCGACTTCCTCGCGTGTCCATGAGAAGCGCATTGCGTTCTGGCTCATCTCCAGACCCGAAGTGGCGACGCCGCCGGCGTTGGACGCCTTGCCGGGCGAAAACATGAGTTTCGCGGCTTGGAAGGCTTCGACGGCTTCCGGCGTGCTCGGCATGTTGGCACCCTCGGCGACCAACTTGCAGCCGTTCTTGATCAGTGTGGCCGCATCGGCACCGCTGATTTCGTTTTGGGTCGCGGACGGGAAGGCGCAATCACACTTGACGAACCACGGACGTTTACCTTCGAAGTACTTGCATCCGAATTTATCGGCGTATTCTTTGATTCGGCCGCGTTTGACGTTCTTCAGGTCCATCACGTACGCGAGTTTCTCGGCGTTGATGCCATCCTGATCATGGATTGTGCCTGTTGAGTCGGAGAGCGTGACAACCTTCGCGCCGTACTGGTTCAGTTTTTCGACCGTATATTGGGCGACGTTTCCGGAGCCGGAGACCGCACACACTTTGCCTGCCAGGTCATCGTTGCGGCGTTTAATCATCTCTTGGGCAAAATAGACGCAACCGTAGCCGGTGGCTTCGGGCCGAATTAACGAACCGCCCCACGTGCGGCCCTTTCCGGTCAGCACGCCGGTGAATTCGTTACGCAGACGCTTATATTGGCCGAACAAGAAGCCGATCTCGCGGCCGCCCACGCCGATGTCGCCGGCGGGAACATCGGTGTCCGGACCGATGTGGCGGAAGAGCTCGCTCATGAAGGACTGGCAAAAGCGCATGACTTCGCTATCGGATTTACCCTTGGGGTCAAAATCTGTGCCGCCCTTACCGCCGCCCATGGGCAACGTGGTGAGCGCATTCTTGAAAGTCTGCTCGAAGCCGAGGAACTTCAAGATGCTCAGGTTAACGGACGGGTGGAACCGCAGGCCGCCTTTGTATGGACCAATGGCGCTGTTGAACGCAATGCGGTAACCGCGGTTCACTTGGAACACCCCTTTGTCATCCTCCCAAGGCACGCGGAAGATGATGGTGCGCTCAGGCTCGACGATGC
>CAZTDL010000812.1:0-2082 GCA_964612775.1 uncultured Lentisphaeraceae bacterium | reverse complement strand
GCTTGCGCGTAAGGCTCAAGACGCCGGAAAACCGCTTGAGGGGCAAGATGCCGCGAAACAAAAAGAGGCCGAAGCGCTGATCGAGGCGGCTCGCGCGGCGTTGCTGGCCAATCCGCTTTTGGATTTTGACCGGCTCGTCGCGGTGCGACGTACCCTCGATCCCGTGACCGCGCGCAGGGGTTTGGGGAAGGAGATGGGGTTTCTCAACCTCAATCCCTTTAACCATGCCGACATGCGCCGCACCGGCTGGACCAATGAGATTGTAACGGTCACGAATTTGCGCGGCACGCCGAAGATCGAATCCGTGTACGCTCCCGGGAACGGGACGCTTGTTCGCGATCTGGAACTCGCTTTCGACGCGCGGCGGCTGCTGTTCACGGGCATCAATGCCAGCAACCGCTTCGCCCTGTTTGAGATTGCGCCGAATGGCGGAGGGGTTCAGGAGATCACGCCGCAGAGCTGTTCGGATGTGGATTGGTTTGACGGTTGCTACACGCCGGATGGGCGTATTGTGATGCTCGGAACGGCTGCGTATCAGGGTTTGCCCTGCGTCGGCGGAAGTCTGCCGGTCGCCCTGCTGTATCAGCTCGACCGTGACACCGGCGCGATCCGTCAGCTTACGTTCGAGCAGGACAGCGATTATACGCCTTCGATCATGAACGACGGACGCATCGTCTATACGCGGTGGGAATATTCGGACCTGCAGCACTACTGGTCGCGCATTCTGATGACCATGAACCCCGACGGTACGACTCAGTTGTCGCTCTATGGCTCGAATTCTTATTTCCCGACCGTTCTTCATCAGTGCCGAGCGATTCCCGGGGACATCCACCAACTGGTCGGAATCGTGGCCGGACATCATGATGTGCCGGAGATCGGACGGTTGGTTTTGTTTGATCCTACGCTGTCGCGGTCCTATCCGTTTGTCTATGATCCGCCGGAGAAAAGCTGGGGTCCCGAGGGGACCTCTCCGTTTCGCATTTTGCCCAAGACGTTGCCGAAGGAGCGCACCGGCATGGTGCATGAATTCCCGGGATTTGGGCAGGACGTGCAGGGTGATGTGGCGGACGGTCTTGTGAGGAACCAGTTTGAGCGCGGTAAGCCGTATTTCGTGTATCCGTTTCCGCTCAGCGGCAAGTATGTGCTGGTTTCGGTCAAGACCGGCCGCGACGCGCTATGGGGCATCTATCTGGTGGACGTGTTCGACAACGTCACGCGCATCGCCGAGGTCGAGGGCGCGGCGCTATTGGAACCTATCCCATGGGTGCCGCGCAATCGGCCTCCCGTGATTCCCGACCGAATCACGCCGGGCGCCCAAACCGCCAGCATCCATATCGCCGACATCTACAACGGACCGGGACTGCGCGGCGTGCCGCGCGGCACGGTCAAAGGTCTGCGGGTGTTCGCCTATCACTTCAACTACGAGCGGACCGGGGGGCCCGCCTCGGTCGGGCTTGGCCGCGTCGAGGCCGGATGGGATATCCGTCGTCTTCTCGGCACGGTGGCGGTTGAGGCGGACGGGTCGTCCTGCTTTGAGATTCCCGCGAATACGCCCATCTCGTTGCAGCCGCTTGATGCGGACGGCGCCGCGCTGCAGCTCATGCGCTCGTGGCTGGTCGGCATGCCCGGCGAGCGTGTTTCATGCATGGGATGTCACGAGGATAACCGGTCGTCGGTGACCACCGGACGCGCGTTGGCGGACACGAAACCGCAACAGCAGATCCGCCCGTTCCAAGGGCCGGTCCGGCCGTTCGGATTCGCGTGTGAGATGTGGCCGCTTGCGCAAAAGTACTGCTTGGGGTGTCACGGCGACGAGGCGAAGGCGCCGCTGCGCGCGACGGATCAGGGCGGCGAGGAAGGGAAACCCCGACGATTGGTGATGCGCGACGCGACAGACTGCTATCACATGATTCATCCCTATGTGCGTCGGCCCGGTCCGGAAAGCGAAATGGCGTTGTTGAACCCGCTGGAATGGCACACGTCTACGAGTCCGCTTGTGCAGATGCTGCGCAAAGGACATCACGGCGTGACGCTGGATCGTGCGGCGTGGGAAACGCTTTTCACGTGGATCGACCTCAATGC
>CAZTDL010000811.1:0-2083 GCA_964612775.1 uncultured Lentisphaeraceae bacterium | reverse complement strand
CCGCTTTCGGTTACGGCCGCTTCATTGCAGACGAATCCGTAATTCCGCGCGATCGGGAAGAGGTCCGAGGCGTCGATGACGCCGTTCGAGTCGGCGTCGACGCAGGCCAGGTACCCGTCGTCGTTTGAAGCAAGGCCGTACTTGGCGGCGATTGGGAACAGGTCGCTGGCGTCCACGTTCCTGTTGCCGTCCGTGTCGCCCTGAAGAACACATGCGGCGGAGGGCGACCTGGAACCGATTCCCGGCGATGATTGCGCATTGCCCGGTTCCGGACTATTCGGGATCGCCGCTTTCACTGAAGACGGCGCCTGCAAGTATTCCGTTGCCGCAGGCCGGGCCGGGATAACGTTCTTCGAGCCCTTATCCCCGCAACTGATGATAATGGCCGTGGCGACAACAGCCGTCAAAAGGATGCTCACGGCGGCCCTGGACTTTTTCATTTCATTTCCCCCGGTTGAATTTCTTAATTTCCTCTTGCGAGTTAAAGAGTGAAACGTATTCATTGTCGTCCCATAGCCGGATAAAATCGGCCCTTCGAGTCTGAAAAAGCCCGGTATTTTGCGGTTTCCCCTCCCTGATTTCAAAACGCGATTGCGCATTTTCGGCAGTCGGCTTGGCGAGTCCTTGCCTGACAGCCCGCCTGCTGTCCCACGGACGGAGTGTGTGGCGCCCGCAAGGTCGCTTGCGGCGGCGCGAAACCCGGCAGATACGCCTGTTCCGGCGCCGCCCGCATGGCGGGAATGCCGCCTGCTGTCCCACAGAGTGTTGCGAGGCTCGGAATCGAAACACAGTCCCACACGCAGGAGCGCAGCAGGCAGAAGAACCGCTTGAACCCGTGCCGCCACCCGTTGCAGAACGCCAGGAACCTGATCAGCACATACAGGATCAGCGCCGTCCACACCTGCCACTGGATTGCGTTTTTGTTCTGCCCCAGAAAGTCGCACAACTGCAGCGTCTGCTTCAGTTCCTTGAAGAACACCTCGATTTGCCACCGGCTCTTGTAAAGCTCCGCGATGCTCGACGCCGCCCATTCGAGGTTGTTCGTCAAGAACTCCATCTCCCGCTCTTTGCCGTCCACCTCGACCACGGCCCGCACCAGGCGCAGCACGCCCGGATATTTCCCTCCCGTCGCGGCCACGGACAGAGAGATCAGATCGTCCCTGAGAATCCTTCCGGCGGGCTTTTTCAAGAGCCGCTTCGTGACCCGGTACCGCATGTTGTCCTTGGCCCGCGTCACCCAGAACACCTCGCGCCCCGTCAGGTCCCACAGATGCTCGAAGTCCAAGTAAGCCTTGTCGAACACGGCGATTTCGCCCGCATCGAGCCCGGCCAAAAGCTCCCGCGCCCGCCTGTTGTCGTTGTGCGCCGCCGTGTCCACTATGGCGAAGGCCGGCAGAAAGCACTGCAGGTTCAGCCTCAGGTGCAGCTTGGCCGCCGCTTTCCTGCGGCGGTGCCGCGCCCAGTCGATGCAATTGGCCGCCAGGCGGATCGTCGAGGAGTCAACGGCGTGCACCGCCCGCTTGAAGCGGCGCGGCATGCCCTTGAACGTCCGGCCCCCGAACCTCGGACATGTCCCCGTCAGGTGGTCGAGCGTCTCCCAGAAAAGCGCTTCGGCCATGGCGGCGTCGCGCTCGCGGTTGGCGTGGGAGAGCGCGTTTTTCGACGGCGGCGTCGCATGGCGGGCCAGCGACAGTTTTGCCTCGTGGTTCCTGAGCGCGTCGCAGACGTCGTTGAGGCTCAACGCGTGGGTGAACTGGGCATAGAGCAGGGCAACAAGATGGGACCACGGGCTGAAGGTGCGCGCCCTCTTGTCCACGCCGAATCTCCTCGCGATCTTCGATGCCAGATGCGGGGGAATCAAGTTGCACAACTGCGCGAAAACGCTTAGACTTGTTCTTGCCGGTTTGCGGGCCTTTGTCTTGCGTGGCATGGCATTCTCCTTTAAGCGGTGGCTCCGCTTTGTGTTTTGTCACGAGAATGCTACCCGCAAACCGGCTGCTTTTCCACCTTCCCTGTGGGACGACAGTGATTTACTTTAGCGATTTTGTGTTCCTCCTTCCGGTCGGGTTTGCATCATTATACC
>CAZTDL010000810.1:0-2086 GCA_964612775.1 uncultured Lentisphaeraceae bacterium | reverse complement strand
ATCGCCAAAATCGGCGGCGCGTCGCAGACAAACGTTTTCCCCGATACGACGGGTTACTTCGGCTGGAAAATCAGAAACAGCGGTTGGGGTTACGGGACATTCGATCTGACGCTGAGTTTTGTCGGCATCACAAACATGTGGTCGGCGGAACTGATGCGCGCCTTGGACGGGACGACAGTCAGCGTGAAGTAAGTGAGCAAGAAAAATTAGGATTTCGGAGTTTTACAATGAAACCGACAATGACAGTGCGAATGATAGCGGCATTTTTATTCGGCGGCCTTGTGCTCGGCGCGTTGGCGGATGGTCTGACGGTCAGCGATGTGACGGTGCGGCAGCGCTGGCCATGGAGCCGATGGGTGGATATCGATTATGTGCTGACAGGCGAAGTGGGACAAAAAGCGGATGTGGCGATCACGGGGTATAACGGCGCGACGGCATTAGATATTCCGATGAACGCTTTTTCCGGCGATCTTTACAACGTCGAACAGGGGTTTCGCCAGATCGTTTTCAATCCCTCAAAAACCGTCTATACGAACCAGCCGATCACTCAATTCAGAGTGAAGGTTGAGGCGTTTTCGCCGCTGTATGCGATCATTGATCTGACTCGGGAAGCGGGGTCTAGCAACCAGATTGTCTATCTCACCGAGGCGGATCTGGCGGGCGGCGCATACGGTTCCGTCCAGACCAATCCCGTCAATGGCATGGCGTCGATTATCTGGACCGGCGTCACGAACGATACGACGTATATGACGTCCAAACTCGTGCTGCGGCGCGTGCCGGCGGGCACGTTTGTCATGGGGGAAGGAACGGGTGCCAAGACGGTGACGCTGACCAAAGATTATTATATCGGGGTCTTCGAGCTGACCCAGCGGCAGTGGTATTATCTGATGGACAGTACATGGCCGCCGTCTACGTATGTTAATGCCGATTTTCGGGATAGCCGTCCGGCTGATCAGATCTCCTACAATGCCATACGGGGAAATGCGAACGGCACCAATTGGCCGAGCAGCAGCGCAGTCGATGACAGTTCGCTCGTCGGCAAGTTGCGCAACAAAACAGGCGTCGACGCTTTCGACCTGCCGACGGAGGCCCAGTGGGAATACGCATGCCGGGCCGGAACCACAAACGCTTACAACAACGGGAGCAACATTCCTCCAGATGGCGCGGAGTCCAATACGGGGATGGATGCGCTGGGTCGATATAAGAGCAATGGGGGGTATATCAATGGGGCAGCACCCTCTTCGAACGTTGGTGTCACGAATGCGACGGCGAAAGCGGGGACCTATCTGCCGAACGCGTGGGGGCTCTATGACATGCACGGCAATGTGGGCGAATGGTGCCTTGATTGGATGAGTGGAACGTTGCAGGGTGGAACGGATCCGGTCGGTCGAGCGACGGGAACAGGTCGGTCGAGAAGAGGTGGAAGTTTCGGACACACGGCCGAAGGTTGCCGTGCCGGTCTCTTGAACAGTCTTGATCCTTCCTTGTCATGGGCGACCATGGGTTTTCGTCTCGCTTGGCACCTTCCGTAAAACATCTGGCTATATAACGGCCACCAGACACACGGAGGGACAAGCGGACGCTCGTCCCTCCGTGAACGGGACGCGTGCTCTGTTTTGTTAAGAGACTGGGAAACCGTATCGTTTTCGCCTATAAGTGATTGGTTGTCCGGGCTGATAGCGGAAGGCGTCACATGTGAAATCCGGGTTGCGGACGAACAGAGGAGTATGCGCCGACGCTTCTGATCTGTCTTCATGCGGCGGACGGGGTTTCGTATCTCGCCCGGTCGCGTCTTTCGCTTGCTGAAAAGGGCGTTTCGCGTGTTTTCGTTCCCTTTCCCGCAATCGACTCGCATTCCGTCCGGAAAGTTTCTTTTGATCCCGCGAAGGTGACATTCATCGGGATTGCTTGGGGAGGTTATCGCGGTCGTGCAGGCGAACCGTTTTGAAAAGTTCGAGCGGCTCCTGCCCCGCATCTGTCGAAGACGAACCACAGGATAGGCAACCGGGCTTCTTCGGACCGTTGGCTCATGGGCCGTGAGGGATGCGACGGATGCCGGATAACCGCTAAGGGCCGGGCAGCCTTA
>CAZTDL010000809.1:0-2093 GCA_964612775.1 uncultured Lentisphaeraceae bacterium | reverse complement strand
CCTATATCGCGGAAAGGCTGGGAGGAAAAGGCGGCGTGTTGATGATGGAAGGTTACATGGGACAGGCGGCCCAAATCAAGCGTGGCCAAGGCGCACGCGAGGTGTTGGCGAAAAATCCCGGCCTGCGGCTGCTGGCCGCGCAGACGGCGGAATGGGACCGTGCCAAGGCCGTGACGCTCATGGAAAACTGGCTGCAGGCATATGGGCCGTCGATCCGGGCGGTGTTCGCGCAGAATGACGAAATGGCGATGGGCGTATTGCTGGCTCTCGAACAGGCGGGACGGAAGAAAGACATCGTTGTGGTCGGCGTGGATGCCATCGCTGATGCGGTGCAGGCCGTGCGGGATGGGCGTTTGGACGCGACCGTCTTCCAAGACGGCGGAAAACAGGGGCAGGGCGCGATCGACGCCGCGCTGCGACTGATCCGCAAAGAAGCGGTCGCGAAGGAAACCTATATCCCGTTTGAACTTGTGACGAAAGAGAATGTCGCGAGTTTTACACGATAAGATAAGCGCGCGACTCGTTTTTTCGCAGGGGCGACCGACGGGATGCTGTCCCGAGTGATCACACGGTCGCGGATTGCCGCGCACAGTCACGCCGGGACGTTCACACACGCCCTAAAAACGTTTTATTTGTTTCATCCGGCGTTTTCTTCATCCTTTCAGGCGGCGAAACATATTTGTCGCCAAGCGAAAATAATTGACAATTATTTCCTGAAAGCAATCTGGCACGGATCAGCGCCGCCGCTTTTTTAAAACCGTTTTTTGCGCTATTTCCCAGCAAAACAACCGTTTTTTAAGTAGCGGCCGCTTTGTTAAAAAGCGTTGGCCCATTTTGTGCGTTTCACCAAAATGCGTTTTCGCCGAGGTCCCCGCAATTTTCCGCACTGTTCCGGACACGACACAAAACGCGGAGGGAGGCTTTGCGCGATATGGCGACGTTCGACGGTTATGATACCGGCGATTTTTTCGATGAGGTTTTCAAGACATCGGGGCATCCTCACGCATGCGCAAAACTGTTGGTCGAGAAACTCGCCGGTCTCCCGGAAGGGGATCTTTTGGCTCGTCAGAAGGCCAGTGAGAAATCGATGCTGGGCATGGGTGTCACGTTCACGGTATACGGCGACGAACGGGGCACGGATCGGGCGATTCCCTTCGATATCGTTCCCCGCACCATCGACGGACAGGTTTGGGACAATGTGGAAATCGGCCTTAAACAGCGCATCAGAGCCATCAACCGTTTCATCGACGACGTCTACCACGAACAGCGTATTTTCAAGGACGAAGCCGTTCCTCCATGGGTTCTCCACACCTCCAAAGGGTTTCTGCCGCAGTGTCGCGGCATCGATCCTCCCGGCGGCGTCTGGGCGCACGTGACGGGCACCGATCTCGTACGCGACCGCGACGGGGCCTTTTATGTGCTCGAAGACAACTTGCGCGTCCCCTCGGGGGTTTCGTATGTGTTGCTCAATCGGACACTGATGAAGCGCACCTTTCCTGAAGTCTTTCACCAAAGCCATGTTCGCCCCATCGACTCTTACACCTCTCGGTTTCTCAGCATGCTTCATGGCTTGGCGCCAGCGGATCGCGACTCCGGAACGCCCTGCGTCGCCGTGCTTACGCCCGGCGTTTTCAATTCCGCCTACTTTGAGCACGCCTTTCTGGCGCGTCGACTCGGCGCCATGCTCGTCGAAGGCCGCGATCTCGTTTACGACGGCAAATACGTCTGCATGAAGACCACGGCGGGATTGAAACGCGTCGACGTCATCTACCGCCGCGTAGACACAGAGTTTATCGACCCCACCGTCTTCCGCGACGATTCCGTCATGGGATGTCCAGGAATGATGAAGGCCTATTGCGACGGACATGTGACGCTCGCAAACGCGCCGGGAACCGGCGTGGCGGATGACAAGGTGCTCTACGCCTATGTGCCGAACATCATTCGTTACTACCTTGGGGAGGAGCCTCTTCTGCCGAATGTGCCGACGCGCCTTTGTCATAATCCTCAAGACTTGGAATACACGTTGGACAATCTCGAAAAACTGGTCGTCAAGCCCGCCAACGAGTCCGGCGGCTACGGTATGATCGTGGGGC
>CAZTDL010000808.1:0-2096 GCA_964612775.1 uncultured Lentisphaeraceae bacterium | reverse complement strand
TCCCAAGCCCTGCGGCCTGATGGCGGCGGTCGATCTGCGCGCCAAGCAGGTGCTCGACACCTGCCGCACGGCCAATATCCGCGTGCCGGAAGAAATCGCCGTCGTCGGCGTGGACAACGACGCGACAATCTGCGAGAACACCACGCCGACGCTCTCCAGCGTGCTGCCCGACTTCGAGGGCGGCGGCTATCTCGCCGCCGAACTGCTCGACCGTTTGTTCCGAGGACTTCAAAGGAAAACGCTCCATCTCACCTATGGCGTCCGCGGCATCGTCCAGCGGCAGTCCTCGCAATACCTGCGACAGTCCGACCGTATGATCGCCTCGGCCATCGAGTTCATCCGGCTCAACGCCTGCGCGGGTATAACGGTGACAGACGTCGTGACCCAAATGAGCGTCTCCCGGCGCTATGCGGAGCGTCATTTCCGTGCCGCGTGCGGCCACTCGGTGCTGGACGAAATTCAGCACCATCGGCTCGAACGGGTCTGCTCGCTACTGCGCGAGACGAATCTTCCCATCCGCGAAATCGGCGAGCGCTGCGGATACGACACGGAAATCTATCTGAAAGTCCTGTTCAAAAAGCGCTTTGGCATGACCATGCGCGACTACCGGAAACGCGCCTGACCGGAACGCTCACGGTTTCCGTATGCCCATCTGCTCAATCGGTATCGGCTGGAAGCCGGGTATAAGCGCAAACACGGCCGAACGGGCCGTCAGTCTGAAATCGCGCGCAGACCGATTCACAAATCCGGGATCCTCGGTCACGGCCACATCCGTCTCGTTCGTCGCCCAGCGGTTGCTTTTTACCTCGCCGCAATTGACGAACAGGTTCCGCAACGCGATGTTGTCTCGATCCGCGCCCGGTTGAGGGTCCATAAACCCGGCCAGTTCAGGATACCGATCGAGATACGGTGCCTTCGTGATATCGACATCCTTGAGGAGACGTTCCTGCCACAGCGGCGCATTGATGAAATCTTTCCACCTTTTGTCGCTCCAAGGCGCGGAACCCAATGCGCGTTTGCATTCGATAAAGACATTGTTCTCCGCCAGATTGCCGTGACCGCCATGCGAGAAGACCGTGCCGAACGACCCCTTGCCGGGATCGCCGCAGCGGTAGAACACGTTGCCGTACACCGTGTCGCCTCCGTCACCGTCGTCGAAGTATACGGCCGCGTTGCCGTGGCCGCGCGGACTGCCGATCTCGCTCCACAAGTTGTAGCGCAAAACATTGCCGCGACAGGACGGGTTGCGCCCCTTGTAGAAGGCGGCCGCATCATCCGAGGACATGCAGACATTGCTCACCACGTTATATTCGAAAAGATGATCGTTGCCGTAGACGCTGATCGCCTGATGCGGCGCATCGTGGATCACATTATGCCTCGCCACATTACCGACGCCCGCGAAATGCAGCGCGCTGGCATAAGTAAGCTGATGTACGGAAAAATTCCGGATATGCGTATCCTCAAGCACATGCCCCGCCGGAGTCAGCGTCGCATGATCGCCCCCTCCCAGATAAACGCCTCCCGTGCCGGTATCATGAATATCGCAATCCGCGATCATGTTGCGTGCACCGCCATCCATATGAATCGCCTTGCGACGGATATTGCGGATCTCGCAACGCTTCACCGAAACGTTACGGCAACCGAGCACAGACAGCGCATCGCCCTGCGTCTCTTCAAACGTCAGACCTTGAAGCGTTACGTCCGACACATTCCGCATCGCCACCATCGGTTCGTCGCGAACCGATAAAGCAATCCGCGCTTTCGAGAGATTCCCGAGCGGCCAGAAATACAGCCGGTTGGCATCCCTGTCGATGAAATATTCGCCCGGACGATCCAACTCTTCAAACACATTGACCGCACGCCAGCGGCGCGGCGAAGGATTTCCCTGCCTCACGCCATAAACATGACCCACCTTGAGCGTGATCTCCTTTTTCACAGGATCGATGGATGCCACACGAATCGCATCGTCATACCAATCGAAACACCAGAAACCGTGCAGCCACAAACCCAACTCCGGCTTCCAACACGCGGGGCGGTCGCCCTCATAGGTAAACACACCGCCTTTGTTTTCTTTTGGACGCTGCTTTTTCGGATCG
>CAZTDL010000807.1:0-2099 GCA_964612775.1 uncultured Lentisphaeraceae bacterium | reverse complement strand
TGTTCGGGCAGATGGAGTTCGCCGTCTTCGACGAGAAGCCCGTTCGTCACCTGATAGGCGGTGTTGACGGTGTTATTGTCGAGATAGAGCGCGCCCGCGCCGTGTTTGACGATCTTGCCGGCGCCGGCAATGAGTCCCGGAATATGGAGCGACGCGCCCTCGGATAGGTTTAAGATGATTTTTGTCGTGGCGTCGGAAAGCGTGAACCGCGTCACGTTCGTGACCGCCTCGGCGTCCGCTTCCGTGAGCGTGTACTCGCCCGTGAGCGTGATGACGCCGCTCACCGGTGCGGGCAGTTCGGGCGTCGCCGCGAACGCCGTCGTGAAACACATCGCCGCCGAGAGAATGACGCGTTGCTTCTGTTGCGTGGACATGTTGTGTAACCTTCCCTTTACCGCCGGCACTCCGTAGACTTGACCGGGAACGATTGCTTGTTACATTTTCTGTTCATTATGTGGACGGGGGATGAAAAGAGTCAACCCCCAAAAGCGGGAAAGGCCTCTTTCCTGACCGTACTGTTCTGGCCGCTTACCGCTCCTTCGAGGCGTGTGACATCGGGAAAGACCCCTGTCCAACGTCTGCAAAACGGTCCCAATGTTTCTGCTTCATGCTTTTATCCTTTAGGAACGATGAACGATAATATGGCATATCATGCCGTAATCCGCAAATAAAAAATATGGCATATTATGCCGTACCGCATTCGGGTTGAATACGGCATAACATACCGCATGCAAAGTTCGGCAGAAATTCGGTCGCAGCTCAAGGCGTTCGGCAAAAATTTGAAACGGGCGCGCATGAGCCGGAAGGTTACGCTGGAGGCTTTGGCGGAGCGTGCGAATCTGAACATCCGCACGCTTCAGCGGTTTGAGGCCGGCGAATCCAACGTCCTCATCACCACGGTGCTTCGGCTTCAGCGCGTTTTAGGCTGCTCGTGGGACGAACTTATGTCCGACTGACTCGTGCGTTTCCCGCCTTCTGCGCCAACCCTGCGTCGGCAGGACTGTGTCTTGAGCGGTTCTGACGCCATTCGCTTGGCATAAAAGCGATGAAGCCGGCGGGGGACGTGTTCGTGATTGAACGTCGAGGGGATACGCGGGCCGCTGGCGTCACGGTGACCGATGCGCTCGGAAAGACACTGACGGCTTGGGCAGAGGTGTCGATTACCCGTCCACCTGTCCGCCGCAGGCGGGCTGCCGTGTTTTGACGTTTTTCGTCCGGCCAACGATTATGGCCAGTGAACGGGTAAGGTTCACAATAGATTCGGCTTGTCGGGCGATGGTCTTGTCCTTTTGAACGCAGGCGGGACAATAGTCGGTGCGAGGATCGTGGTTTTCGGACACCTTTTCCGAGAAGGGAATAACCGGTGGAATCGCGTCTTTACCGTCCTCGCGACCGAGCAGCCAGTCCGTCGAAACGCCCAAGCGCGATGCCATTTGGGAAAGAATGTCGATGTCAGGCACGCGTTCGCCTGCCTCGTATCGATTGTACGAATTCTGCGCGAGGCCGATTTTCCTAGCAAATTCAGCCTGTTTCATCTCTCCGCGAAGCTTTTTCAATCTGTCGGAAAACGTGCTCACAAATATTTCCCAATCGGTATTGACAAATGTTCCCATCCGGGATACATTTGTTTCCATTCACTACAAAACCGGTATTTCCATTATAGGGCGTTTGGCGGATATCGGCAACAAAAAGGAAAGTTGAGGGCCATCTGCGATTTGATCGCGGCTGGCAAAAGAAGAGGTGGACGGCGGTTTGTCAAAAATGTCAACGGGAGATTCGGATATGAGAGGGTTCGGTCTGTGCGGAACAAGGAAAGTCAATGCGCTCGCCGTTTATGGTACAGGCATAGCGATATTGCTGTGTGCTTTCCCGAAAAACGGATGGTCAAGCGGGTTGCTTTGGCAGGGGACCGTGAGTGGCATCTGGGATGCCTCTACGGCCAACTGGACGGACGGCGTTTCGGCATCGGTTTTCGTTTCCGGGGCGGACGTCCGTTTCGACGATACTGCGGCGACGCGCTCAGTAACGCTGAGCGGCAGCCGACATGCGGGACAAGTCCTTTTTGAGAACGCGCTGGACTATACGTTGTCGGGATCGGT
>CAZTDL010000806.1:0-2106 GCA_964612775.1 uncultured Lentisphaeraceae bacterium | reverse complement strand
CGGCCCCGTTCTGATCGGCGCGGTGGATTCTCGCATCGGGGTCGAGCAGGCAAACGGCGTGCTTCGGATCACCGGAGTGATTGACGACGGTGTAAACACGTTTCCGTTGATTGTTCGGTGTGCGGATAACGGCGGCCCCGTGTTTATCGCCGGGACCAATACCTATGGCGGCGAGACGCAGGTTGTCGTGGGGACTGTGAAACTGGATGCCGGAGATGATCGCTTGCCGACCAATACGGTGATCAGATTGGGCAACGGCTCGAATGTGGCATACGCGACGTTTGGTCTGAACGGATGGAATCAGACGGTTAAGGGGATTGCTGCGGACGGAACCATGATGCCCCGCAAGATAGGTAATTTTGCCCAGACGTACGCGACGCTGACGGTCCATGCGAATAGTCCCTATACGTATGGGGGCACTCTTGACGGCCGTCTGAATCTGCTGAAAAAAGGGACGGAGCGCCTGACGCTCTCTGCGAACGCAAATTCGCATACGGGGTTGACGTCGGTCAGTGAGGGGGAATTGCGTGTCGAATGTCCTTTTGGCTTGATGGAGTCTACGGTCAACACCGGCGACGGACCGATGGGCACGCTCGCGTTCGGCACCAATACGATCATCAGCTTCGGCGGATTGGTCGGGACAAATAATCTCGTGTTGACCAACGGTTCGGGGGTCGCCGTCTCGTTGCAGATCCGGGGGAGTCAGGTGACGGCGTATGACGGACAGATCGTCGGCGGATGCGATTTCACCAAATCAGGTTCGGGTTCGTTTACGATGAACAGCGCCAATTTGTACACGGGGCGGACGTTCATCGCGGGGGGAGTGCTGAAAGTCGCTTCGGAAGCTTCCTTTGGCGCATATCCGTCGAGCTATGTGGCGGATCAAATCGTTTTCAACGGAGGAACATTCGGGGTGGATACCAATTTCGTCCTGTCTGCAAGCAATCGGGGCATGACGCTGGCGGCGGGCGGCGGCACGCTGGATTCAGGTGGCCTTACGAATGTGATCACCTTGGGAAAGCAGCTGGTCGGCGCGGGTCCCTTGGCGACCCGAGGTATGGGCGTGGTTCTCATGACTCAGTCGAATGCGTATGACGGTGTGACCACGGTAAGCGAGGGTGTCCTGCGGATTACGGACAAGCATGGCTTGGGCAGTGCTCTCGGAGGAACGACGATTGCCGTCGGCGCGGAGCTTGAACTCGGGAATGGCGTTGTCGTTTCGAATGAGACCGTAACGGTCAACGGAGCCGGCATTACGGTTGAACCGTTGCCGTCTTCTTCGCCCGCTTCGAACCGCGGCGCGCTGCAGGCTGCGATGAATGCGACTGCGGTGTGGGCCGGACCGGTTGTGCTGGGGTCGAATCAAGCGCGTTTCGGCGCTCAGAACAATGGCCATTTGGTCATCAGCGGCGTGATCGACGACGGGGCGTCCACCTATGCGCTCCGTATCAGCACGAACCCTTCGGATCGCACGAGAGGCGTGGAATTCAGGGCGCATAACACCTATGGCGGCAACACCGACCTCACGCGCGGCATGCTTTTTCTGGGGGTGTCGGACGCTCTGCCTCCCGCGTCGGTTTTGGATGTCCACTGGGCATCGAGTAATAACGGGGACTTTTCCGGATTGGACATGAAGGGGTTCAATCAAACCGTCGGAGGTCTTCAGAACTCGGGGAACACCGGCAGTAACGCGATGATCACGAATAGCAGTACGTCGATTTCGACTCTGACGGTAAACCAAACGTCCGTCACGGTTTACAACGGCACGATCCAAGGCCCTGTCGCGCTGGTCAAAACGGGTACCGGCAATCCGCTCGGTTATCCCACGCTGTACACCGGCTCAACGACGGTCTCAGAAGGCACGCTGGTGTTGGGCGTGAATAATGCGCTTTCCAGCGCGAGTCCCGTCATCTTGGCGGGGGGTACGCTCGATGCCTCCACGGCCACGAACACGCTCGCCTCGCTGACCGTGACGGCGGACAGCACGCTTTCGCTCGGCGGCGGGCAGCTCCGGGTGGTTGCGCAGACGGCCGGCGATTGGACCGGTCAGCTTAATCTGACGGGAACGTTAACGCCGGTATCTGTGCGAACCCAACCGTTGCTGAC
>CAZTDL010000805.1:0-2112 GCA_964612775.1 uncultured Lentisphaeraceae bacterium | reverse complement strand
CCCAATGCGGCGACCGCCTGAGGCATCAGTTCGGCCGCAGGTCTGAGACCGCCGTCGTACCAAAACAGATTGACCTCCGGCAGGCCTTCCCGTGCGGCGTAGCGCAATTTAACCAAACTCCGGGACGGGAAGGTGTCGCCGTTCCGATCATCCGCCCGAAGACATTCGACCTCCGCAACCGCGCCGAGTTTCAATCCCCGGAAAGGCAGATTCATCGTATGACACCCCATGTCGCCGAATGCGCCGCCGCCGAAATCCAGACAGCCGCGCCAGTTGAAGGGGTGGTAAAAGCCCGCCTTATAGGGTCGAACAGGCGCCGTGCCCAACCAATCGTCCCACGCGAGCGACGCCGGAATCGGATCGGCCCCCGTGGGACGCGAAACGCCCTGCGGCCAGAAGACCCTGCCGTTGATGAAGGGTGACTGAACCCACACGTGCACCTCCCGAACCGTCCCGAGCACGCCCGAATGAAGGATCTCGACATTGCGCCGGAAAGCGTTGTCGCCGCTGCCTTGGTTGCCCATCTGCGTCACCACGCCGCATTCCTTGGCGACTTGCCCGAAATACCGCGCCTCCCAAATCGTGCGGACCAGCGGCTTTTCGACGTACACGTGGCAGCCCTGCCGCATGGCCCGGATCGCGGCGGGGGCATGTGTGTGGTCGGGCGTGGAAACGAGAACCGCGTCCAAGTTTTTGCACACGTCGAGCATCTTGCGGTAGTCGCTGAAGCCCTTCGCGTCCTTATTGCGCTCACGCACAATGGCGAGCGCCGCGTCGACGGGCGTGCGGTCCACATCGCACAGCGCGACAATGTTCTCGCCCATCTTGAACATCGGCTCCCAGTTCGACCAGCCCTTGCCGCCGACGCCGATCACGCCGATGTTTAACCGCTCACCCGGTTTGCGAAAGCGCCGCGCCGTACGTATCGATCCGCACCCGCCCAAAACCAGCGAGGCCGCAGTAACCGTCCCGGATCTCAATAAATCCCGACGAGTCAGATTTGCGCATCTTTGTCTGTTGTCCACATTTACCCCCATTTTTTGCCGTCATCCGCCGCTACGCGCGGAAATGTCCGCCGCCCTTCCATTCCTTGACGATATGTTCACCCACCCAGTAACCCAACGCCATGATCGTCAGCACGGGATTGAAACCGCTGTTGGTCACATGCAGACTTCCGTCCGCTATGAACACGTTATCAATCTCATGGAGTTGGCCGAAGCGATTCGTGACTGACGTCGCGGGGTCGTCACCCATGCGGCAGGTGCCCGCCTAGTGCATGGCGCTGGCCGGCCCTCCGCCCTTCCACGTTTCGGCTGCCCCCGCTTCGCGCAACAGCGCCTCGGATTTGTCGGCAATCCATGCGATCAATTCCGTGTCGTGCGGATGGCAGCGCTCGCAGAGCCGGACAACCGGAATGCCCCAATGGTCTTTAACGACAGGGTCGGTCTTGACACGCGATTCGAACATCGGCATCTGCTGGATCGGTCCCGTTACCAGCACCGTCTTTTTATAGTACTGCCGCTGAAACTCTTTATGCGCCAATCCCCAGCGGGGTGCCCCCGGCGGACGGCGGCCCGCGAACGTGTACGGCGGACGTATAAAATCGTTGGCGATCAATCCGCCGCCGCGCAATCCGGGGTTCCCGTGATTGAAATCGCAAAACGCCACACACGCGCCCGGCCCGGCCTCCTCATACACGTCTTCCCGCATCAGCCCGTAGGCCCAGCCGCGACCGTGCCCCTGAAAGTTGCGGCCCACCCAATCGTTGTTGTTCCCCGCTCCGTTGGGAAACAGTTTCGATTTCGAGTTGAGCAACAGCCGAGGCGTCTCCGTGGCGGATCCGGCCACGCCCACGAGATCGGACGTCTGTTCGCGCAACCGGTCGCGACCGTCGAAATATTTCACGCCGCGCGCCTTGCCGCGTCCGTCCACGATCACCTCGCTGACCACGGAATCCGTACGCACTTCGCAGTTCCCCGTCGCCAGCGCCATCGGAATCACCGTGTTTTGCGTGCCGCACTTGGCATTGATCGGACAGGCATATCCGGGACACCAACGCATGTGGATACACGCGGGACGCCCGCCGTACGGCACGGAATTGCGGAGCATAGG
>CAZTDL010000804.1:0-2113 GCA_964612775.1 uncultured Lentisphaeraceae bacterium | reverse complement strand
GTCTCACACCCACCCCTGTCAAACTGACACGCACAGGTCAGTGAAACGGGGATGCGCCCCACCACGTTGACCGGAGCGTTTTCATTTGAACGTTTTTCGCGTGACACTTTATTGAAGATTTATTTGTGCTGAACACTCGGTCCCTTTTTTGCTGACCAATGATGGGCCGTGACAGAACCGCGGAGTGCGCGGACGGAGCCGGCAGAGCAAAGAGGAGCGAGGGCAGGTCAGACACGATTGTCCAAAACCCTTCGCATCTTCCCCGTACGCGTGAAACGGCCGAGACCGCCGGGCGGAAGCCCCTCCAGACTGATCTGCCTGATCGTATTCGCCTCGCGCAAGGCGCCGAGACAGTCAATCTCTTTTCCAATGAGATCGATGATCATTTCCGCCTCTTTGCCGGACAGTGCCGCCCTTCCATCGGTCTCCACCCTTATTTTCAGGTACACCCCGTCCGCCGCAGGATCGACGACGATTTGGTAAGCCTCCGTCAAATACGGAAACTTCGCCAGCACCCGCCCCACTTCAGAGGCTCTGAAACAGCTTCCGTTCAGTCTGATGAGATCGTCCGACCGGCCTTTGAGATGAAACTTCGGAGACGGCGAACCGCTTCGGCAAGAAGGCGGTTCAACCGTGCCAGCATCACATCAGCATTTCTCGTTTTATAGGGACGCGTCCCGGTCATCGCTTTCTCCTTTAAATCCGCACGCCTTCAATTGCGGCACGTCGCGAGGAACCAAAACCACGCAACGCTTGAGAAACTTATCAGAAAACCGGGACCTGTCAAAGTTCGTTTCCGGTCACCCGGCAGACGCGGCAGACGCCTTGTCATGCGTTGAATCGCCTTGAACACAGCGGCACACTGGAGAGCTTGCAACCGCGCATGCACTTTTCGGCGGAATCCAAGTTAAAAGACGACTCCCCAGCGGTTTTATCTCAGTCGAAAAACGTTACGCCCACATACTTCTCTACCCATGCCATCGTCCCGTACTCTTTCTGCATATCCGCTCGAAACGCTTTGGCTTCATCGCCCCGATTTGTCTCGTAAAGCCCTTTCAAAACAAAAGCGCAGACCATCAACTGCTGCCAGTCCTCTTTCCGGTCCTTGCGGGAATCCATCAGTTTCAAAGCCTTGCGATACAACGTTAATGCTTGATTCTTGTCCGCGCCCAGCACAGCGGGGCGGTACATCAGCGAATTGCCCTTTTCTATATACCCCATCGGCTCCGTCGGATCGAGTTGGATCGCTTGCTCAATATGAGAAAGGCTTTTTGGCCCCAGAAAAGGAGCCTTATAAAACGAAAGGGAAATCTTATATCCGTAAAAGGCTCCCGCCAGACTGTGCAGCTGGGCATGATCGGGATGCTCGGCCAACAACGTGTCCAGATAAAGATCGGCTTTGGCCACGTTAACCTTTGCCCGCTTTTTGTCGCGTGTCCCAAGCTGGTAACCGACCAGGCCGTACAAGGCTTTCACGATCTCCGTCTGCCAGACCCAATCCACCGGTTTGGCCTGCTCCATTTCAGCGATCAGCGAAGGCCACACGGCCATGTCGCCAACCTGATAACTTTTAAAAAAAGCACGCCGGTAATACGGCAGATCGCGCTTCTGTACGGGTGCCGCAAAAAGGGGAAAAGCCGCCATAACGATCAACCCGAAAATCTTATGCCGCGTTCCTTGCATACCGCCTCCTCCCTTTTACTATCCCGTTCTAAGAAGAACCGCGCGGTTCTTGTTCGATCGGCAGTCAAAGCCGTGTTCCACGTTCATTAAAGGTTAACACACATCGTTTTTGCAGGGCAAGGCGCGAGACGGGTGCCATGTTTGTACATTTCACGTCTGACCTTTTCTCCAGCGTAAAGCGCTTTGATAAACCGCGAAAGATGTCACGTCCTGATTTAAAGTTGTCACTTTTTTATGGGTTCCCTCACTGGCGATTGCTTCCTTCGGGCCCCTGGATGAGCGCAGCGAATCCAGGGTCTCCCCTAAACCCCCTAGTGGGTTCACGCCGCCGGCCTATGCCGCCTGATGCACCTCTCCGGGCGTCCGCATCTGGAGTGGCCGGCGACAACTACACTTACCCACTGACGACAACTACACTTACCCATTGAAC
>CAZTDL010000803.1:0-2116 GCA_964612775.1 uncultured Lentisphaeraceae bacterium | reverse complement strand
GATGGCTGCGGATGTGACGGCTCCGTTGGACGAGAAGTATCGTCCGGAACTGTTTAAGCGGTTTGGGGACCCTGTTAATGTGCCTGACGGTTTGACGCAGGACCGGCACGGCAACATCTATCTGGCCGCACCCAACTTTGTGGATCAATCCTATGCCGGCACCATCATGAAGATGGACAAGAAGAGCGGCAAATGGTCCGTTTTTGTGGCGGGTTTGCTTCATCCCGACACGAAACGCGGAGCGCCGATGGGCATGGAGTTCGCCGAGGACGGCAACCTTTACTATTGCGACAACCAGTACTTCTTCGACAAGAACTACAAGTCGCGCATTATGCGCGTGCTGATCGACAAGGACGGCGAGCCGTTGAAGATTGAGCCGGTGGTCGAGAACGTCAAACTGGCCAACGCGGTGCGCGTCCGCGGCAACGCGATTTATTTCACAGACACTTTTTTTGACGTGGCCGGAAAAAATCTGGGAGGCGTGTATCGGGTGCCGATGAGCGCGTTCAAGGATCGCCCGGCGCGCCTTCTGCCTAAAGAGCAGGTCGCGAACGATCCGTACTGTCTCGGCGTGACCGAGACGACGCCGTTATCCCACCGCAAGGATACCGCCGGCGCGGACGGCATGTGCATCGACAAGAACGGCAACATCTACACCGGCAACTTCGGCGACGGCCGCTTCTATGTCCTCAAGCTGAAGGCGGACGGTACGTATGGGAAGCCTGAGACGCTGTACCACGATCCGGCCGTGTTCCCGAGTTGCGACGGGATCTGCTACTGGGCCAAGAAGAATTGGGTCATCATCACGGATTCCGAGCGCAATGCGGTTCGCTACTGGGATATCGACGCTGGAATACTCGGGTTGCTGTGGGAGAACGGCGACACAGACGGCGCGGACGGACTGTTGGACCAGCCTTGCGAGCCGATGGTGTGGGAGAACAAGCTGATCGTTGTGAACTTCGACATGACCTTCCCGGGGCTGAAGAATACCAAGAACGATCCCATACACACGGTGAGCGTGATGAAGCTGGGATCGTCGGGTTGCCCTTTTCTGAACTTGTTCCGGTAGAAGATTGAGGTCAGGCTTCTGCCACTGATGAACGCGGATAGATACGATATGTCCAGTGTGGTTCGGGTCTGACCGTGTTGCAGCGGTGGCGCATTTTTATTCAATAGGACGTGTATCATGCAGAACTTTTTGGATTTCAAAGGCAAGACGGCGATCGTGAACGGCGCGGCCGGGGCGATCGGTAAGGGTATCGCGCAGGGTTTGGCGCAGTGCGGCGCGCGCGTTTTCATCACGGATCTCAAAAAGGACGCCTTGGAGGCGACCGTCAATGAGTTTGAAGCCGCCGGACACGATGTGGCGGGGCTCGATGCGGATGTGACGAACGAGACGCAGGTCAAAGCCGTGGTCGATGCGGCGGCGGCCCGTTTCGATAACGTGATCGATATTCTTGTGAATGTCGCGGGCGTAGCGGGACAGAATCCGATCGAGCAAATCACCGAAAAAGAATGGGATTTCGTGTTCGCGGTGAACTGCAAGGGCCCCTTCTTCTTCATCAAGTATGTCGCGCCGCTCATGAAGGCGCGGCAACAGGGCAAAATCGTGAACTTCGCCTCGAAATCGGGCAAGACCGGTTCGGCTCTTTGCAGCCATTACTCGGCGGCCAAGGGCGCGATCATCACGTTGACGCAGTCGCTGGCCTACGAGTTCGCCAAAGACAAGATCAACGTGAACTGCGTCTGCCCCGGCATCACGGACCATACGGGCGTATGGTCTTTCATGTCGTCGAATTATATCGAGAACCTTAAACAGGAGCGCGAGCAGGTCGTGAAGCAGTTTACCTCCAAGGTCCCTCTCGCGCGGCTCGCGAGCATCGAGGACGTGGTGGACGTGACGGTGTTCCTCTGTTCGTCCGGATCGGACTATATGACGGGGCAGGCGGTGAATATCACCGGCGGCCGCGAAATGCACTAGGAGATGACGATGAGTGACGTGAAAATATCGAAAGCGTCTGTGGCGAAGATGATGGATCACGCGGTGCTGAAGCCCGCGATGACCGACGAGGATATCCGCAAAGCGGCGGCAATGTGCGTGGCGAAAGGCGTGGGG
>CAZTDL010000802.1:0-2121 GCA_964612775.1 uncultured Lentisphaeraceae bacterium | reverse complement strand
AGGTCATCGGCCAGCGTTGCGGCGAGCATGATCCGGACGTGGACGGCGTCCTGACGCTTTAAAAGGATCTGACTGATCCGCTCCTTGCGGTCGAGTTCGATTCGGGCCGCGATCCAATCGCGTACTTCTTTTTGCTGGTCGAGCGCTTCTGTAAGCGTGGCGAAAAGACGAACATAAGGATCACTCGGGTCGCCTGCGACAGGCGTTTTTGAGGGATCTGCGATGTGAAGCGTTAACGGGGTCAGGACTGTGCCTGACTGCGTGGGCGGATGATTGTCGAAAGCGCGCGCCCATATTTTGTAACTGGCGTTGCGTGCGAAAAAGGTCTCGGCGACGGGGATGACGCACGTTTCTTTGCGGGCACGTTTGATCATGCGATAAGAGAGCCTCTTCAGCACGATCTCCTCTTGGTTGCGCAGGGTGAAAACCTCAAGAGCGGCCAGACCGTAGTCATCGGACGCTTCGATATTGAGTGGAAGGGTCTGCCCAACTGCGGCCTGCACATTCAATTCGCGGTTCAGAAGCCTCACTTCGGGAGGCTTGTCGTCGACCCGTTTAAAGCGACACTGCCATACGCCGGTATGCGCCAGCCCTCGTGCATCTTGAACGTCAAGCGAGACGGAGGTGTCATCAGCCATCTCGAAGGTGAGTATACCCTCTGTGGACGAGACCGCCTTGCCATCTCGGTAAAACGAGATTTCCTGCTTGCCGTTCTCTCCGGGGCAGATGGAGACTCGGGCGTTTTTTAAAACGGGTACATCACGTTTGTCCGGACTGATTTGAAACGGTTTGTCGCGGGTATAGGCGGGGGGGGGTGACCATGACGGTGAGCTTTACAAGACGCGGGCGTTGAATGATGGAGAGCGTATGCCAGCGACTGCTGTCGTTGCCGTTTCGGATGGCATAACGCGTATCGCGGGAGAGATCGCGCAACTCGAAAAAGAAACCGTCCGCGCCAGAACGCATGGGATAGAGCAGGGACGTTTCCCCGTCTTTTACCAAGATATCAAGTCCGGACGCAGATCGTCCGGACTTGGTGGCCGTGGCGCGGATGAGACAGGGGAAGCCTTCGATGACTTCTGCATCGCCAGGCGTGACGGCGAACTGAGTGAAGTTGAGCGGCATCACAGACGTGGAGGGGCTGAGAAAGCGTTGCCACGCATTTTTGGCTTGTGGCGCAAAAGGGATCGCGTAGGCGAAGAAGAGCAGTAAGCCTAGGGCACTGAGCCTGAGCGCGGGTTTGAGCTGAGCGTGTTGCCAGACGCGTCGAAAGTTCATCTCGCGACAGGATGATTCTGCCGCATGCGTGAAGACCTCTTTCAGGTAGAGGGGAATATTGGGGTCGCCGTCGAAATGGACGGCATTGACCAGCCTGTTGTCGTGAATGCCGTATCTCTGTTCAAGATAAACAGCCATTTTGACGTTGTCTGTGGCTTTGTGCCAATAGAGGAAGTAAAGGCAGCTGATCCCCGAAAAGATGGCAGCAAGGGATCCGAACGCAAGGACAATCCTCACGCCGGAGGACAGATTACAGAGATTGTCGACAACGAACAACGTCAGAAGCCAGACCGGTAACGCCGCACCCGCCAACAACAGCAGGCGTAGTGTCCGGCTGACACGGCGGTGAAAGGCCGCTTTAGTCAAGGTTGCGTATAACGCGCCACGTTGCATCGTTGTCCCCGTTTGACTGAATGTGAAGCTCGCTGCCCGGCGTTACCGCTTCTAGCATGTTGCCCGTCATCAGAATGCGGTTTTGTTCACCGCCTTTCTGTTTGTGACGGATCAGGATAAAGCGGCGGTCGACTTTCCATTCCGTGTCGGCGATATGCCAGCTCCAAATCTCTAAATGCCAGAGAAACCCGCCGGGCGTCCAACGCTCGGCATCATGGTAATCCGCACGACGCTTGTAAATCAACGCTTTGGCGAAAGCGCGGTTGCCGCTCAGCCGCAGAATACAACGGTCGTTGAAGAAGTCGTCGGCCAGAGGAAACTTCTTGTTGATGGCGGCAAGATCGCTCTCTTGCAGGGGGGGGCGCCGCCGCGTCTCGAGGAACAGCTCCGGAGAGACCCGTTAGGGCGTGCGTGTCGGTCAGAACGCAAAGATCGTAGCTCCCGGGCAGG
>CAZTDL010000801.1:0-2124 GCA_964612775.1 uncultured Lentisphaeraceae bacterium | reverse complement strand
CAGCGCCTGCGACAGATCGTACGGCCCGATGAACAGGACGTCCACGCCCGGCAGCTCCGCGATTTTTTCGTATTCGCCCAGCTGCGTGCCTTCGAGCTGGAGAATGAGCAACGCCTCGTTCGCCGCCGGAAAATAATCTTTGCGATCCATGGACGAGAACCGCGCGGCGCGCACGAAGCGGCAGACGCCGCGCGACCCGGCGGGCGAGAACTTCGCCGCCGACACGATCTCCCTCGCCTCCGCGCAAGAGCCGACCTGCGGCACCTGCACGCCCGCCGCGCCCAAGTCCAGCGGCCGTGCCACGCTCTCGGCCGTCCGATCCCGCGTGCGCACGATCGGCAAGACGCCCGACACTTCGGCCGCGCGGATCAAATTCTGAAGCGTCTCAAGCCCGCACGGACCGTGTTCCATGTCGAGAATACAGAAATCGAAGCCCGCGTGTCCGATCACTTCGATGAACTCGGGTGCCGTCGTTTTGCAAAACACGCCGACCAGCACGTCGCCGTCTGCCAGACGGCCGCGAAAAAGCTGACTTCCATGTGTCATGATTTACACCTTGTTTCCGCATCTGCATGTTCGGCTTTTCACCGCCGATCTCACGGATTTTAAACGAGCTGTGTCGATCTGTGAAATCTGCGGGAAGAAGACGTTTTGTTTATCGTTTTCGTGCAACGGATTCTCATGGTGTGACCTCCGTCCGGTAGTCTTTCTTGAAACGCGTGACCTGGGCGGCGAAAACGATCACGCCCGACGCGAAATAGACGAACGAAAGCGCGGAAACGGAGGTTCCCAAGCCGAACAGGCCCTTAGTCCAGCCCATGAGTACCGGGGCGAACGCTCCGAACAGAAAGGCCCATGCGAGCATCAGGCCCGTCGCCGACGCCTGGAAACGCGGTTCGATCACATCGAACAAAGCCGTCCATAAATTGGAGTCGTAGAAGCCCCTGAGGAATCCATACAGCCCCAGTGCGACGCAACAGGCGACGGCGCTGTCCGCGCGTCCCATCCAGAAGATGAAGGGGGAAGCGAGCATCAGCCCCAGCCATTCGAACTCCATGCGGATCGTCCGGCGGCGAGACACCCAGCGATCCGACAGTCTTCCGCCCAGCAGTACGCCGAACAGCGCGCAGCCGTAGTGGCAGGCCAGCGCGAAGAATCCCGCCGCCGTAAGGGAGAGCCCGAATTTCTCGTGCAGCAGGGTCGGCATCCACGTCACATAGCCGGTGTTGACAAAGACGTGCCCGGCCAGTGCCGCGTAAAGCATCAGCGCGGTCGGATTGCCCAGGATGGCCCGCAACACCGCGCCGATGGGAGGTCGCGTCGTCCGGATTGTCGCAACGGGTGCGTCATTTTCTTCATGGGGCGTATCGCGCATGCGGAACAGCAGTACGCCGCCCAGCAGCACGCCGAATCCGCCAAAGACATAAAACGCCGTGCGCCATCCATAGCACTCGCCCACGTAACCCGCCAAAAAGCTGGCGATGATCCCCACGTATTGGGCGCTCTGGTGAATCGCCAGCGCGGTCGCTTTCGCCTGGTGATGGATTTGACTGATGAGCGAAGCGGCGGCCGGATAGTAAAAGGCCTCGCCTCCGCCGGAGGCCAATCCCCGAAAGACGAGCAGGGCGATGATTCCCGTAGACAGTCCCGTCAAGAGGGTTGCGGCGCTCCAGACAAGCAGGCTGATCAGAATGATCCACTTGCGCCGCCATACGTCCGCCGCGTAACCGCCTATGAGCACACAGAGGCCGAAAACAGCCGTGAAGATGGACGCCACGAGGCCGAGCTGCACGTCGCTCAGTTGGAGATCGGCTTTGATCAAGGGCAACAGGTTGTTGAAAATCTGCCGATCCGCCTGATGCAGGAAAAACGCGAGCCACAAAAGGATCAGCAGCTCCCACCCGTAGGGGATCAACCGTTTGTTTTTTCCACCGAGCATCGTTTTCCCCCTTTTCCGCCTAAAGGCGGTACACCCACCCCAACCCGCACGCGCCCCGTTGGTGTCCCGGCTTTAGCCGGCAACCGGTGTATGCCCGCACTCCTCTCTCTCGCAACGGCTCACCGCAGGTTCGCCCTCCAACGCCCGCCTCATCCGCCGATCTGGGCCTTCCGTTCGCAGTTCCG
>CAZTDL010000800.1:0-2125 GCA_964612775.1 uncultured Lentisphaeraceae bacterium | reverse complement strand
GCTGATTCATTTGGCTGAGACGTTGGAACTCGAGGGTCGTCGGAGAATCGCGATCGGCGAATTTAAGGGTTCGCTGAAGTGTTTTGAGAATCTTCTGTCGTTCTCGCCGGGTACCGCGCGGGCGCATTATGGTATGGGGTATAGTTTGCGGGCCAACGGTGAGAATGAAAACGCTTATCTGCACTTTGCGAGGGCGGTGTCGGCTGCGCCCGAACAGACGGGGTATCGGATGGAGTTGGCTCAGGTTGCGGTGATGATCGGTGAGTATGCTGAAGCGGATCGCCAATTTCAGGAAGTGTTGAAGCGCGAACCGGACAATCCTGAAGCGTTGTTCCGTTATGCGAAGGGGTTGTCCGTCAAAGAACGTCCCCATAAGGACATGGAGAAAGCGATCAAGTTGGCGGAGAGGGCTTGCGTTGTGACCCGCTGGAACAATCGTGAATATGCGTTCGGGTTGGCTAACCTGTATATGGATGCTGGGCGTGTGATGGAGGGCATGGGCCTAAAACGTCGTCTGAAAGAGATCGGTAAATAGCCGGTATGAAAGCTGATTTTTCCACGCTGACGCCGGACCGGATTCTTGACACGGTTGAAGCAGCCCTGCAGGTGCGGTGTACCGGCGTGACACGTCCCTTGCCCAGTTATATTAACCGCGTCTATACGGTTGAACTCGAGTCGGGTGAAACCCTTGTCGCGAAGTTCTACCGACCGGGGCGGTGGCGGCGCGAAGCGCTTTTAGATGAACATGCTTTTGTGCGTGCCTGTGCCGAAGATGAGATTCCTGTGATTGCTCCGATGACGCTTGCGGATGGAAACACGCTGGGAGATGCCGATGGAATCGCATTCGCGCTTTTTCCGAAACGAGGTGGCCGACCGATTGAGCCGGCCGATCCGGGTGACACATTGTGGCGCCGCTTGGGAGCGTTGCTTGCACGGATACATCGCGTGGGCGAGCGGGCTCCTGCGCCCGCACGGGTGCTGCTGCATCCGTTGACCTCTACGACTTCAGATTTGGATTATCTGCTCGACAACGGCTTTCTCGATGTCCGCGAGGCGGCGCGGTTAGAGTCCTTCGGCGGCGCGTTGCTGGATATTGCCGTGCCGCTTTTCGCCGGTGTGGAAACAATCCGATTACATGGTGACTGTCAGCATACCAATGTTCTGGAACGTCCTGAATCGGGGGTGTTCCTGATCGATTTCGACGATATGATGAACGGTCCCCCAGTTCAGGATGTATGGATGTTGCTTCCAGGACGTCTTGCTGATACGCGCGCGGAATTGGCGCTTTTGCTCGAAGGTTATGAGACCTTTCGCACTTTTGACCGTCGGTCCTTGCGGCTCGTCGAGCCGTTACGCGCTATGCGCATGACCTATTATTTGGCATGGTGCGCAAGGCAGACGCAGGACATCTCTTTTTTTCAAAATCATCCCGATTGGGGAACGCACGCGTTTTGGGCTAAAGAACTGACGGAGCTTGAAACCCAGCTTGCGATGATCTTGGCGTATGGCGAAGATTCAGCGGGACTCCTGTAGAATGCAATGCGGCGATTTTCCGCCGAACGCTGCTAATCGACGGTGCTAATGGCAATGGTGGCCTTCAGCGGTTGTGCCTGTGGCAGAGTCGTGTCGGATACCTTCGCGTTCGGGAATCGGGTTTTAATCGCATCAAGTGAAGCGCCTGCGGCCGTGAATACCTCGCCAACGCGTGTTGACTTACGGATTTCTTCGATTTTGTCAACGACTTTCAGCACGTTCTGGTTTTCTACCTGTCCTAGCGCAGTACAAGCTACGGCGACACGTCGCCAGTTGACGGATGACAATTCCCGCACCAATGCGTTGACGGCATCAGTTGTGCCGATTTTCCCCAGCGCGTAATAGGCATGCCGACTTTTACCGAGTTTGGCGATCAAGGGCTGGACACACACGCCGCCACACTTGGTCAGCATTCTGACGATATTTGCCGCGCCGATGTTTGTGTCAGGATCTTCGAGCCTATATTCATTAAAGCCTTCAATCATAAGCGGAATCATTGCTTCGCCCATCCTGATCAGGGCCATACCCGCTTGTTCGTCACCATTGCGTAGTTTCTCAATAAGTTCCTCAACCGTTTCTTTGGCGGGTGGGG
>CAZTDL010000799.1:0-2126 GCA_964612775.1 uncultured Lentisphaeraceae bacterium | reverse complement strand
GGCTACAGTCTGGCTACGGCGAAAGACTACGACGACTTCGAAATGAGAGTGGACTGGCGTTTGTTGACGGTGCTCGGCGACAGTGGAATCTATCTTCGCGGTTCGCCTCAGGTACAGATCTGGGACGCGCACAACCGGCCTCGGCACGTCGGTTCCGGCGGACTGCACAACAACAAAAAGGCCCCTTCCGAGGCACTGGCTGTCGCCGATCACCTGATCGGCGACTGGAACACGTTCCGTATTAAAATGATCGGCGACAAGGTCACCGTCTGGCTCAACAACGTATTGGTTGTGGACGACATCGTGCTGGAAAATTATTGGGACCGCACACAGCCGATCTTCCCGAAAGAGCAGATCGAACTCCAGTGTCACGGCGACCCGATCGAGTTCAAAAACATTTTTGTCCGTGAAATTCATCCGATTGGCAAAGGCAAACAATGAGTTTAAAAAAAGGAGCGAATATGAAATCGTTCACTGTATCGAGAAGAGTTTTTTTGACCGGAGCAGGCGCACTGGCAGCAGCACCTTCAGCGGTCTTCGGCCAAGCGCAGCGCGTGTTCAAATTCGCACTGGTCGGATGCGGCGGCCGCGGCTCCGGCGCAGCGAAAAACATTACGGATGCGGCCGCGCGGCTCGGCCACAAGGCGGTGATGGTGGCGGCCGCAGACTTCTTTCCGAAAAAAGCCGTTGCGGTCTGCAAAGCGAACGGATGCGACGAGAAATTCGCGTTCGGCGGCGCGAACGGCTACAAAAAGGTTATGGAGACGGATGCCGAAATCGTGCTGCTGGCGACGCCGCCGGTTTTCCGTCCGCGTCAGGCCGAGGCGTGTGTCAAAGCGGGCAAACACATCTTCGCCGAGAAGCCCGTCGCGACCGACCCTGCGGGCCTTCGCCATTTTCTTCAAGTGGCGGAGGCTGCGAAAACCGCCAAACTGTCCATCCTGTCCGGAACTTGCCACCGACACAACAACCGTGCGCTGCGCATGATCGGGCCGGTGCGCGGCGGCGTGATCGGCGAGATCACGGGCGGCGTGGTTTACCGTTGCCAAGGTGCCCCAAGCGCGGGCTATGCACACCGCCGCCGCCCGGAAGAGACCAACGCCGCCTATATGGCCGGCAACTGGTACAATTTCCGTGAGATGTCCGCAGACCATTTGACCGAGCAGGCGGTTCATGAAATCGATCTGGCGAACTGGTTCATCGGTCGTCTGCCGAAGCAGGCGATGGGTATCGGCGCACGCCACCAGCGGGCCACGGGTAACATCTACGACTGCTTCGGCATCGACTACGATTACGGCAACGGGGTGCATGTCCACGCGGTGGCGCGACAGATCAACGGCTGTTTCGACCGCTGCTGCACGCTGCTGACCGGCACAAAGGGACAAACCGATGTGCTCGGAAGCAAGATTCTGAAGTCGGACGGCACAAGTGTGCCTTTCCCGTTCGATGAAACGGTCACGGCCGGACGCGACGACAACATGTACATGATGGAACACGCCGATTTCCTGTCGGGACTGCTGAGCGGCAACTACCTGAACGAGGGTGAACAGGTTGCCATGGCAACGGCCAGCGGCCTGCTCGGCACGTTCGCGGCCTACACGGGCCAAATGGTGCGCATGTCCGATTTGCTCACGAACAAAGAGTCGCCCTTCTACACTATGAATTACCCCGTTCGTACGGAAGACTTCGAAAAAGGCGATGTCGCCATGCCGGAAGAGGGCAAGGCGGCGGTACCGGGAAAACCTGAAAAACTGATTCACTGAGCTCAAAAAAGGACGGACCGATATGCAGATGACCCGACGAGGTTTTTTAAAGACTGCGGCGGCGGCCGGAGTTGCGGCGGGGCTCTCCTCTGCCGCGCGTTCGGACGTGGCTGGTACAAAAGCGTTCAGGACGGCGTTGTACAAGGCGCTGATCGCGCCCGTTGCGGACGACACGACCTGCGAGCGGATCGCCAAGGCGGGATTTACGGGCATGGAACTGACTAAAAAAAGCGTCACCATCGAGCAGGCGGTCCAAGGCCGACGCACGGCGGAAAAACACGGACTCGGGATTCATTCGCTCATGCGCGGCGGTGCCGACTTCAACAACCCCGATCCGGACGCGTGCCAGCAGTCGCTTGAAAC
>CAZTDL010000798.1:0-2130 GCA_964612775.1 uncultured Lentisphaeraceae bacterium | reverse complement strand
ATAAAACCGCACTGCACCCTATCGCATCCGATGCTGGAAAGTGTCGGAAAACTCCCCAAGCACAGTTGCTCGTCGTTGTCCACCCCCAAGATCGCCACTTCTTCAGGGACTTTGATGCCGCTCATGAGACAAGTGTCGAGCACTTGGCGTGCCCGAATGTCCATTGCCGCGAAGAGCGCCACGGGTTTGGGCAACTCAACCAGCCAGCGGGCAAGCCGCGCTTGCTCCACCGCCCAGTCGCTAAGCTCGGCGTCAGTCGGCGGCACATAAACCTGGCAGGCGAATCCCGCACAGCGCAACCGGTCGGCAAAGCCTTGGCCCCGTCCCTGAGACCACAGCCGGTCCAACACTTCGCCGACATAGGCAAACCGCTTAAAATCATTCTTCAAGAAATAGTCCGCCGCGGCAATCCCCACACTGACGGAATCGTTCTGGACTGACGGACACCGGAAAAACGGGGACGCGGGCTGCTGATGGCACTGCAACGGATCGATCAGCACCAGAGGCAATCTCGTCCGGGACAGCGTCCCTTCCATATCGAGCATGGACTGCCCCACGATGACGCCGTTCGCGTGCCACGTCTCAAAATGCGCAAGCCGCTGTTCGCCGACGCGGTTCTGAATGATGTGCAAATGTCATGGGCCATAGAAACGCACATACTTGAAGATCCCGTCCAGTTTTTCGCGGTCAGGCTGAACACAGGTCTCCAGAATCACCACCACGCGCGGCGTCTGCGTAAAAATTTTCGGCATTTTTTACAACCTATTTCCCGTAAGCATACACTCCGACGCGGCCTGGCCACAAGTCCGGATTGCGCAAAATGCCGGATCATTTTGTGCGCAATCGAAGGTGTTTCTTCCCTTCATACTGTTTTATACTTATTCAAGAAACAGGAAACACGTTATCGACCACGCCCAAGGAGACCGTAAAACGAATGCAAAAGGTTAGACACCTCTTCCGCTTGCCGGCAACATATAGCCTCTGCGTTCTGTCGCTGCTTTCGCTTGCGCAAACCGGACGCGCGTCCGCCATGATCGCCCGCAACGGAGCGGCTGAAGCACAGATCGTCGTGCCAGCGGCCGCCACGCCGGTTGAGCTGAGCGCCGCGCACGAACTGCAGGATCACCTTGTAAAAGTGACCGGGGCGCGGCTCGCGATCATCGCAGAACCCGCTCAGACCGCGTGCCCCCGCCTTCTGGTAGGAAACACTGCCGCCGCACGCGCGCTGATGCCGGGTTTTGATCCGAACGCGCTCGCCTACGACGGCATCGTCCTCAAAACCGTCGGCGACGACCTGATCCTTGCGGGCCACCCGCAGAGAGGATCCTTATACGCGGTGTATACCTTTCTGGAAGACCATGCGGGCGTTCGCTGGTGGACCTCGGAAGAAACGTTCATTCCCGACAAGCCGACCCTGACTCTCCCGTCCCTCGATCTTCGCTACGCACCCAAACTGCGTTTCCGCGAATCCTATTATCTGGACTCTTTCAACGCGCTTTTCAAAACGCGGCTGAAAGGCAACTGCAGTTCACGCACGCGCTACATGCTCGCACCGATGGAGATGATCCCCGACGCTTACGGCGGAAACCACCGGCTCATTTACTTTAAAGGACGAAACTCCGCCTACCATTCGTTTTACGAACTGCTGCCGCCCGCGCGGTATTTCAAAGATCATCCCGAATGGTACAGCGAGATCGAGGGCAAGCGCACCCACAAGGACGCCCAGCTCTGTCTGACCAACGACGAGATGCGCAAAGAGTTGACAAAAAACGCGCTTGTCTTGTTGCACGCTGACCCCGGCGCGGACATGCTCCAGATCAGCCAAAACGATACGGCAGGCCGCTGCGAATGCGCGTCCTGTCTCGCGGTCGAAAAAGAAGAGGGCGGCATCGGCACCGGCTCCGGCCCATTGCTGCGCTTCGTCAACCGGGTCGCGGAGGATATCGAAAAGGAATTCCCGAATGTCTTCATCGACACCTTCGCCTATCAATACACGCGTAAAGCGCCCGTCCACGTCAGACCACGCCACAACGTGCTGATCCGCCTGTGCGACATCGAGTGCTCTTTTCTCCAACCTCTTGAAGGTTGCAAGGAAAATCTACTGGATGAGAGATTGATGCCAAGAAATGA
>CAZTDL010000797.1:0-2131 GCA_964612775.1 uncultured Lentisphaeraceae bacterium | reverse complement strand
GCTGGTTGCAGACCGCGGGTACGATTTCGAAGCTTCTCGCGATGCGGCTCGGAATCGTACCCGCGGTCTGCAACCAGCACGTCTGGCCTGCGTCGCGGATGTCCGCGCTTTCCGCGAACCGATGGAATAGCCTCAAGCAGTGGGATGAGTTGCGTAACATCGTGCACGTTCGCTCCGGTCAGTATCACCGCGAGCGGGATGCCGTTCCCGTCGGTTATAATGTGGTGCTTGCTTCCCGACTTCGCTCTGTCAGTGGGATTCGGCCCGACTTTCGCCCCCCCAAAACAGCTCTGACTGAGCTTGAGTCGGCGACCGCGCGCCACCAGTCGATCTTGTTCGCCTCATTGAGTTTCGCCAGCATCACCTCGCGGATCTTCTCCCACACACCGGCTTTCTGCCAGTCGCGAAGGTATCGCCAGCAACTCATGCCGCTTCCGCAGCCCATTTCTTGCGGAAGATCCTCCCAGGGGATTCCTGTTTTAAGAACAAAGAGAATGCCGGTTAGCGCCATTCGTCGGTCCATAGGTTTCCGTCCGGGATGCCGGTATCGACGCTTTTTCACAGGCGGTAGTACCGGTTCGATCAAGGCCCACAGTTCGTCGGAGACCAGCTCTCTTGCCATTTTTACACTCCCCCGAAAACCGCCTAACATCTATAATGTCCTTACATCGAACCGATTTGTTGCTCATTTTGTTAGAGTTTCTTAGTCAACTCCTTCAGCATTTCCCACGCGTTAAATTTCAACAACTGGTAATCAAGCACGGCGCGGAGAAGCACGCGAAGGGCTTCACGTGCTGGACGCAATTTGTCGCGATGCTGTTCTGCCACCTGGCGCGCGCGGACTCGCTCAGGGAGATTTGCAGCGGGCTTTCATGCTGCCTTGGGAAACTGCAGCATCTCGGCGTTGCAAAGGCTCCGAACAAGTCGACCCTGTCCTACGCAAACGCAAACCGTCCGGCGGAAATGTTCGAAGAGTTATTCTATCAACTTCTCGAGTTTTTCAGAAACTCAGGCATGATCGGCGACGGGAAACACAAATTTCGTTTCAAAAACAAATTGCTCACGCTCGATTCCACGATCATCGCACTCTGCCTTGGCCTGTTTCCCTGGGCCGAGTTCCGTCGCGCCAAGGGAGGCGTGAAACTTCATGTGCTTCTTGACAACGCCGACTACATGCCGAAGTTCGTTCACGTTACCGAAGCCAGGCTGCACGACGTGAATATCGCATGGGCACTCGACTTCAAGCCGGGCTCGATCATCGTGCTGGACCGCGCGTACAACGATTACTCGTTGTTTGCGGAGTGGACTGAGAAGGGCGTTTTCTTCGTGACGCGCATGAAGGACAACGCTTTGTACGAAGTTGTAGAGGAGCACGAGCCACCGCAGAACTCGAATATTCTTTCGGATGAGACCATCATGCTGACGGGATTTTACTCCCGGGAAAAATGTCCGCATCTTTTGAGGCGGATTATGGTGTGGGATTCCGGCAACGCTCGCATCATCGTTCTTCTCACAAACCATCTCACCTTCGGCGCGACCACGATCTCCGCAATCTACAAAGAACGATGGCAGATCGAGATTTTCTTCAAGACTCTCAAGCAGAATTTGAAAATCAAAAGTTTCGTCGGCACCACTGAGAACGCGCTTTTGATTCAGATTTGGACAGCTCTCATCGCTCTGTTGCTCCTGAAATGGCTGCACCATATTTCCAAGGCGGGTTGGTCGCTTTCCAACCTGGCCGCGATGCTTCGCATGAATCTCTTTACCTATCGCGACTTGCACGACTGGCTCGACGATCCTTTCAACACGCCTCCCATACTGCCGATTCCGGAGCAGTTGTCCCTCCCCTTGAAACGTTCCGGACAGCTTGTATTGAATTGATCCGCAAAATACCGACAAAAAGGGTAGACCTCTACCCGGAAAACGTGATTTAACCGTCCGGATGCCTTATCCTATGGGCTGAACTTGTCCAAAATCAGTTTATTTTGGACAGCAGTGATTTTCATTGAATAATAATCGAACGAAAACCGGGAAAATTACGATATAAATCGTGCGAGTAAAAACCCCATAATTTGGTTACTTGGGCGGTTTTCTTTCTGGTATACTACCCCAATCAGGTCAAGCGGGGAAC
>CAZTDL010000796.1:0-2134 GCA_964612775.1 uncultured Lentisphaeraceae bacterium | reverse complement strand
AAAATCATCGCACCGCTCTTCCGCCTGCGTGCATTTAATGTTGCAAGTCAGGAAATCCGCTCGCCTGCCGAAATCCACTCGACAGTTGACGTAGCGATTGATAGTCTTTTTTCGAAGGTTGGATTTCAACTTCCGCTTTTCACACAGGGGGTGAATATGAAAGGTTCGGTATCACGCCGCATACTCTTGAAAAACGCAGGCGCAACCGTCGCCTCGGCATTATTGTCTTCTCGCGTTTCCGCCGCCGTCCGCCGTCGTTCCATCGGGGCGAACGATCACATCCGTATCGGCATAATCGGATGCGGAGACCGCGGCCGGAACGCACACATGAAGGGCATCTACAAGCATGTGAAGGAAACCAACTTCGAAATCGTCGCGCTCGCCGACCCGTGGCGCGTTTCCCGCGAAACGGCAAACGGGCTCGTTAAGGAATGGTTCGGCCGCGACGCTCAACAGTGCGGATCCTACCGCCAATTACTGGATCTCAAGGACATCGACGCCGTCATGATCGCCTCGTGCGACCTGCATCACACGACGCATCTCGAAGCCGCCGCACGCGCGAGCAAGCACATCTACTGCGAAAAGCCTCTGGCCGTCGAATGCCCGGATCTCGTACGCGCGGTCGACGCCGTCAAAGAGGCCGGCACCATCGTTCAAGTTGGCACCCAAATCCGAAGCCTCCCAACGATCGTCGGCGCGCGCGACCTTTTCCGCACCGGCCTTTTCGGCAAGCTCTCCCGCGTCGAAGAGTGCCGCAACGCCGAACGTCCCTACTGGTATCACTATCTCAAAGATGTCCGCGAAGAAGACGTGGACTGGAAAGAGTTCCTGCACGGGCTCCCCATGCGCCCTTTCCGATCCGATCTCTACTCCGGCTGGTACGGCCACTACGAATTTTCGCGCGGGCCGATCCCCAACCTCGGCGCGCACTTCATCGATCTTGTGAATTTCATCACCGGCACAACCTTTCCGTCCTCGTGTGTCTGTCTTGGCGCCATCAGCGAGACGTGGAAGGATGAACACTCTTTCAGCAACCCCAATGTGATTCAGGCCACATGGACTTATCCCGAGGGGTTCCTCGTCAGCAGTTCAAACAACCTCGCCAACGGCTCGGGTTGCATTCGCAAACTCTATGGCGACAAAGGCGCGCTCAACATCAGCAACTGGAACAAGCCGACCTACGATTGCGAAGGCGCGCCTCGGCGCGACGGCACGATCCGAGGCAAGAACGAGGTCAAGCCCGTGGACCATCCGGATCATTTCCTCAACTGGCTCCAGTGCCTGCGTACCGGCGCGACGCCCAACGCCTCCATCGATGCGGGGTTTCAACACGCCATTCCGGTGATCATGGCCATGAAATCCTACGAGACCGGACGCAAGACAATGTATGACCCCGTCAAGCGCGAAATCACGTACGCATAATCAAATCACGCCTTGGCGCGCACCAACCGAGATCCTGACATGACTTACATCCCGCATGCTCTGCTCGTCACCGCCGGCCTCCTCACCACCGTCTGCTCCGCACCGGCCGTTACAACGGTCTTCGATTTCGAAACCGACACCGACGCGGCAAAACTGCCCTATCGGGCGAAAGGGAAAACAACGCTCGGCATCGTGCCGTCTTTCGCCACTTCGGGCACGAACAGCTTACGTTTCAGCACGGCGGCATGGCAAAAAGGCATGCCCGAATGGCCCGCTTTCGAACTCAAGCCGGACATAAAGGACTGGCAAGGATACGACCGGCTCGTCGTGGACCTCACCAATCCCGCCGAGGAACGCTACCGCTTCTCACTTTTCATTTCAGACACCAACACGCCGATCCGCCAGGGATTGCATCATACGTTTCCGGTCCCCTCTTACGGTTATGCCCGCTTGGTCGTGCCGCTCTCCTCGTTTCCCGACGCCGTGAAACGCAAAGAAATCGCCACCCTGCATTTTTTCACCCAACGTCCGAAGACCGACATGGCACTTTTTCTGGACAACATCACTCTTTTGAAAAAAGGCGAGACGCTGCCGGAGCCGTCCCCCTCTTTCATTCATCAAGCGGCCAGCCTGTCCCGGCACGCCCTGTCCGCCGCTGAAAAGGCCGTCGGAGTGCTCAGCGACGCGGCAAAGCCCTTCTGCGATACGCCCG
>CAZTDL010000795.1:0-2142 GCA_964612775.1 uncultured Lentisphaeraceae bacterium | reverse complement strand
TCCGAAGTCTGCGCGGACATGTCGAACAAGATAGCCGTATTGGTCACATCGCTGTTGAGTGTGACCTTCCATTTCTTGTTTGCCGTGTTTTTGAAAGACGCGCAGTTCGTGGCAACCGGCATGTTGCCTGATTCCCAATTAGACCCCACCTCAAAATCACCGACCCCGTTTCCGCTTACGCCTGTCCAAGTAATCCAAGTATCCGCGGCAGCTTCTTGTATCGCAAACATCGCCGCGATACAGAACCATCCAACTGTTCTTTTCACTTGCACACTCCTTCTGTTGCATCGGACAAACGTATCAGCACGGCACGATAAGTCTCACGTGCGCGAAGGACGTGTGGAACGGCGGCCATCTCGGCCAGCGGCTTGGCGTAGAACGCGTCCACAATCGCCTGCATCGGCAGCGGCTTGGCGGGTTTCATCGGACTCTTCACCTCGCCGCTCGCCACGCGTTCATCGACCCAATGCGTGTAGAGCGACAGTTGCGGCAGATAGTAGTCGTTGAACAGCTCGTAGATGTAGGTCCGGCAATAGCCGTTCTCCGCGTTCCCCTTAAGAGCCTGTTCGAAGCAGGGATTCACGGCATGCACTGCCTGGAGCTTGGCCATCGAGGCGTTCATCGAATAGTCATCGTGCAGCGCGAGGATGTCGCGCAACGCCGTCAGAATGGACGTACACCGCTCGCCCGCCGCCTTCACCGCCGCGGCATCGGTTTTACCCCGCAGCCAATCGTCCTGCGCGGCGGTAAAGCGGTAAAGGGCGTAACTGAACACCCGCCCCGCCACGGTCCGCGCCAGATCGATCGCGTCGCGGTCGACGAACGCGTCGCCGGTCCCGAAGGGGAGTTCGGCCAGCGTGCGGCAGAGCGGCGGGACCGTTTTCATCTGCGGCTCAAGTTTCGCGCACTGCGCCCTTAGGGCCTCGGCGCGTTTGGACGTCACCTCGCGCCCCGCAAACGCCGCGAGGTTGCGGAAATCCGGCGGCAACTCGGTGTGCAGCTTGATCACCGGCAGCGCCGCCTGCCACGCCGCGAGCATCGGCTCTGCCGCCCCCTGATAGCGGTCGCGGCAGAAGCCGGGCAGCAGGGCTTCGGGCGTCGGCGTGTCGGGCCGCCACGCGTTTTTCGTGAAGAATTCGAGGATCAGGCTGTCGCTGTGCGAGTTTTCCGGCCAGTACACGAACCCCTTGCACATCGGATCGGCGGCCGCGACGGGCATCCGCTCGCGGATGTCGTCGTAATTGCCGCGCAGGTCGTTCTCCCATTCGTACGCGTGAAAAATGCCGAAAAACCAAGGAAACTTGCCGACTACGCCCCACTGGCGGAAATCGGAACTTTTTCCGACCTGCGGCAGATCCGACGTGTAGTCGAAGATAAACGTGTTCTGCGGGTCGAGGAGTTTGAGCAGATTCGACACTTCTTCGCCGGACCACCCTGGATAATAGAAGTCCCACGAGGCGATCAGCAACGGCGCTTGCGGATAATGCTCGCGGAGCTTCGCGATGATCCGACGGTAGGCGTAGAGTTTGAACTCGTGGTTTTCGGCGCTGTCTTTGTAAACCACGCGCTCGGCGTAGCCGATGGTGTGAAACATCTGAGGGTTTCCGTAAGTGTCGACGTGCGCCTGCGTGAGTTTCCAATAGTTGTCCAGATTGCGGTCGTCACGGATATCCCAGACATAGCCGGTCGGCAGGCCGTAGCCGCTCACCTGCGGCGAAAAGACAGGCTTAACCTTTTCAAGAAACGCGTACGGCGTGCGGCTGTACCAGTGGGTCATGGTGCCGGTGTCTTCCGGCTGCACCAAGTCGCGGTCACGCGCGTATTGCAAAATATGTTTGCGGAGGTCGCCGCGGTACTGAAGCGGCCAGGCGCTGGTGCGATCATCATAAGACCGTGCGACCGCTTCGGGCAACGGCGCGTTGGTCGGCGGATACGGCACACTTTCGGGGAACGCCTTTTGATACACGTCGTCCATGCCGATGCGCAGCATAAAGAGATTGAGCCGCTTCTTGAGAACCCAATCGATCTCCTGCTCCCACTGTTTCGGGCCCCAATGTTCGGCTTGGAACCGGTCGAGGCTGCGGTGCGCGAAGTAGCGAAGACCGCGGTACGCGAAGCGCCGCGACTCGTACACGTCAAGCC
>CAZTDL010000794.1:0-2149 GCA_964612775.1 uncultured Lentisphaeraceae bacterium | reverse complement strand
GCGATCGCATGAGAGTCTTCAGTTTCACTCCGAGTTGCTGTTGGGTTGCCGAAAGAATGGGGTGCGTGAAAGGCCGTTCACCCTGCAGTTTTTCTGACAAGCTCTTGACGCGATAAGGGAACTCGTAACACGCGTCCATTAAATCCGCGATTCTCAGCTTGGCGGGACGCGGGTCATGCTCGGCGGGGAAATACAGTTTCCCGAAACGTTCCGGAATCGTCCATGACAGGACTTCCCGTGTGTGCGGATTTTCCCTTCCGGCGGCAAAGCCCCAGACCGCGTTCTCGGGCGAAGAACAGCCCAGATCCGAGAAAGGGACGATGACGAGCGCTGTCCAGCCGTGTTCATCTTTGCTGATCCGGCTACTCCAGCGGCAATTCCAGCCGGCGTCGCGCAATCCGGGCTGCGGATATTTGGAATCATACAGGGCACCTGACGCGTTTCCTGCCAGATGGTAGTAGGTATCCTGCCGCAGGTCGGGGCGGATAAACAATTCGAAGCAATCGTCGGTCCAGATTCTGCCGTCCCGTGTGCGGACTTCGCCGGCCCGTTTCGTCATATCCCGTGCGTCGAGCCGGAACAAGCAGTAAAGATTCGTCGGGTCGCGCAAAAGCTACAAACGCGCGGCTTCCTTGACCGTTCCGGATGAGGCGGCAAGGGCAAGAGGAATGCAGGACGCAAAGGTTTCCGGCGTGGGCACCTGTGCCGTCCATCCGACACCTTTCAGAAAATACGGCGTGCCGTTGAAGACTTCGGGAGGAAATTCGCGGGGGAACGTGAGGCTGACCGTAATCGGGCCAAAGAGGGTTTTTGATTCCGAGTTTTCGCTGCCGAGCGTCCAGATCCGATCAATGAACAAGGCCTGCGGTTCACGAAACGGCATGTTCTGCGCAATGGGCTTGGCCATGTCGTCGACAAACACGTCGAAGGCACCGCACGAACACTGGACACGGTAAAGGATCTTATGCCACTGACCAATTTTCAGCGGGACGATTTTCTTCCAGTTCCAACCGGAGCCTTGGGATACTTGAAGGAAGCCATCGTTTTGGATGACGGTGATCGCTTTATGGCGGTTGCCATCAGCCAACAAGGCGTAGCGGGCCGACTCAGTGGCGGCTTTCATCCAAAAAAGAATTTCAAGCGTGCCGCCTCTTTGAATCGCGTCGGCGTTTTCAAGTGGCAAGCGCCAGCTTCCTTGGCGTATTTTTCCGTCTTGCTGTTTAACGCTTCGCAACTCCAACGCATGTGAAAATTCCGGATGCCCGGATTCGACGACCTTCAACAGCTCGGAGTCGCTTTTGAAATGGCTGAAATCCTCTTGGTAGAGGATCGTCTTGCCGGCGGCGTTAAACGCTGAGCCCAACAGCATAAAGAGAATCAGAAAACCGATTTGTTTCACGCTCAATTCCTTTAGTAAATACTGATCATCGTTCCGCTGTTGTATGCCACGTTCAATACGGTTGCGTCGGCGTTTTCCGTGTATCTCACAATGACGGAAGGAGCCGCCGCACCGTCCCGTGTGACGCTCAACGATGCCGGTTTGACGAAGAAGGAAGAGGGCACCCTCAGAAGCGGTAAAGAGACCCGCAAGTCAGTCAACTCGTATCCGGACAGAGCCACCGTCAGATGGCCATTCGCCACACAATCGTTGACATTCAACGGCGCAACCGCACCGTCCGTTTTGCTCCGCGCAAATACGGCGTTGTCGGCCAACGTCACCCGCGCCACGGTTCCCGTGCCCGCCAGCGCCGCACCCGCCCCAACGGTCAGCCGATTATCCGCCGTCAGTGACAGCGCCCCGTCTATCCGGGACGTCCCTGCCGAAACAGACACGTTGTTGCTGACAACCAACGCACCTCCGAGCACCGATACGGGACCTGTGGCCAATCGCGCGCCCGCCAGCGTCAGCGTGCCCGCGCCTTTTTTGGTGATGCCGCCCGCCATCCCCGTCGCATCCTGCAGCGGCGGCACAATGCTGACCGCGTATCCGTCCGTGTCCACAACCAGACCGCTCGCCGTCAGCCGCACATCGTCCAGCGGTTGGATGAGTGTGCCCGAAGCGGCCGCCTTCAGTGTCCCGCCGTCGAAAACAATCAGACTGGTCGCCGTCGTGTTATTTTCCATGATTGTTTTCGTCCGCAACACCCCG
>CAZTDL010000793.1:0-2155 GCA_964612775.1 uncultured Lentisphaeraceae bacterium | reverse complement strand
ACGGTCAAATATCTGATCGAGGTGCCGGTGACCGAGCGGTTGACGGGTGGCGGAACGGCGGGCAAGATGCTCAAAGGGACGGTCATCAAGATTCCGGTATCCGGCACGGTCCATTCACCGAAACTCGATGCTCGCGCGTTGCAGAACATGTTGGGAAACATGCTGAAGAGCGCGGTGGGCGAGCATGCGGTTGAAAAGGTCGGCAGTTTCTTGGAAAAACTGCAGCAGGAATTGCAGAAATGATCCAAAACGATCAACATCAATCACAAATAATCATAAATGATCATTCTCGATCAAATCGCGCTTGCATCTTAAGCCGGATTCGGGTATATACGGACGGCGTCTTTACAAGACATCTTCCCTTAGGGATGTGAAAGGAAACGTCAAATGAATTACAACTATCTTCATCCGCGCGACGAGATTGCGCTGACGCTGTCGCGTATTTACCGTTATAAGATGACCACGACCTCGGGAGGGAACCTCTCGATCATCGACGAGAACGGCGATTTGTGGATTACGCCTTCGCGTGTCGATAAGGGCACTCTGAAACCCTCCGATATCGTGTGCGTCAAGAAAGACGGGACGGTGGTGGGGCCCCATAAACCATCATCGGAACATCCTTTTCACCGCGCGATTTATGAGGTTCGTCCCGACATCAAGGCAATTGTCCACGCGCATCCGATGGCGCTGGTGGCGTTTTCCATCTCAAAGAAGGTGCCTGATACGAAACTGATCCCGCAGACGTTCCGGTGGAACGGTCAGGTCGGGTTCGCGCCGTACGGCATACCGGGGAGCGAGGATTTGGGAAAGAAAATCGCAGCCAAGTTTTCGGACGGCTTCGATAGCGTTGTGCTGGAAAGCCATGGCGTTTGTTGCGGCGGTAAGAATCTGCAGGACGCCTTTCAGCGGTTTGAAACGCTGGAGCTGTGTTGCAAGACGGAAATCAAGGCATCGATGCTGGGCGAACCCAAGTTTTTGAGCGAGCAGCAACTTCAGTTGGAAAGCAAGAGCGATGTGCAGATGGGATCCTTTGAATATGATCCCGGCATGATGTCGATCAAGGAAAAAGAGCTGCGCAACACCATTTGCCAATTTGTTGAGCGCGGGTATCGGCAGCGCCTGTTGACGGGGGCGACCGGTACCTTCTCGGCGCGCATCGATGAGAACTCCTTCCTGATCACGCCGCGGCCGCTGGACCGTTTCAGCGTGTTGCCGGAGGAGATCGTGATGATCCGCAAAGGCAAGCGGGAGATGGGCAAGAATCCGAGCCATGCGGTGTTGTCACATAAAGCGATCTACGATGCGCATCCCGGAGTCCAGGCGATCATCAACGCGTGTCCCTTGAATGCGTTGGCGTTCAGTGTCTGCCACAAGGCGATCGACACGCGGACCCTTCCGGAGTGTTACATCTTTCTGCGCGAGGTGGGGTTGTTGCCGTTTGAAACGACGTTTAACGACTACGAAGCGATGGTCCGCCAAGTTTCGCTGCGGCATCCGGCAGCGGTTCTGTGTAACAACGGCGTCATGGTCGTGGGGCAGGATATCCTTTCAGCCTTTGATCTGCTCGAAGTGCTGGAGTGTTCGGCCGAGGCGATTCTGGACAGTTTGCCGATCGGCGGTTATGTGCCGATGGACAAACCGGTGATCGACAATATCATCAAGGCTTTCAACCTGCCCGAATAAAGGCGTTTGAGCGCTGACGGTTTTTTACGGTGGCGACATTTTTGTAGGTACCGGTGTGACATCTTACGTTTTGGTCTTTTTTGCGGATGGGATGTCACTTTGGTTTAGATTTGCAACTGTTTGATTGTAAACAGGTTGCATAAATTGTCAATGCTGGCACGCATTCTGCGAAAATGAATGGTGTCCGAATTGATTGGACAAATAAAGCTAAAGCGGAGAAAGCGGATGAGTATCACAAGACAAAAGGCGATTGAATCAGCGATCTCGTACCGTAACAATGACGTTCCTGTCGAGGGGAACGGACAGGTAAAAGACTATTTTGGCATGAACGTCTTCAGTGATGAGCAGATGAAGGCGCGGTTGCCGAAGGCGGTGTATAAGACGCTGCGTAAGACCATCGAAGAGGGCGTGCCACTGGATTGCAGCGCTGCGGACGTGGTGGCGTCAGCGATGAGTCAGTGGGCAATGGAAC
>CAZTDL010000792.1:0-2156 GCA_964612775.1 uncultured Lentisphaeraceae bacterium | reverse complement strand
CGAGGGGTTCTCGAGTTCCAGCACGGTTCCGCGGCCCTCGGCCTCAACCCATTTGGCGTGATCGTTGAGCTGGAATTTCGCCCGCGACGCGTCCTTGTCGAACGTGTCCGAATAGACCGGCTCCCGAACCGCACCCGCCAGCGAACCGAGCGCGGCGGCGACTGTCAAACAAAACATCCCCGAGAACAAACTGAAACGACGTGTAGACATGTCCGATCTCTCCCCGTTGTATGAAATGCGTTTTTTCCTCAAGTGCAGGAATCATGGCCTTATACTGGCGCAAGAAGGTGGTAAATTGAAAATGGTCTAAGATCGAACCGATGGTGACTCTCGTCCACACGTTCTGCACGCTTAACGATGTCAGAACGCACCAATCCGTTTTCACCTTCTACCTTGAGCGCAAGTCTATTGGTTTCAATTGCACGGGCTATGCTGATGCGCGCTTGATCAATATCCCCGTCAAACACGTAACCGAGCATCGCTCCCATCTGCTGTGCGGCGGAATACTTCGACGCAACAAAACACATCATGCCTTGATCACTTGTCACATAGTCGGATACTTTGGATTTCCATCCCGAGGCATATGTGACGTGCAGATTTTTTGCCTCAATTGCAAAATACGTTTGGTCTCCACCCATGCACATGAAACAGATATCAATTCTTCCGCTATGGCCAGCCTTGTCAACAGGACCATCATAAACGCGGAATTCTCTGATGGGGGTGAACGGGGAACTGCGAATCCATGGGTCTAGACGAAGACGTTTCATCAAACGGTCAGACAGATCGTCCTCATGTTCAGTCTCGCTCGATTTTCGAAGCGTCTGAGCATGGTCCAATAGAATGTTCAATATCGCGGGCACTTGTTCTGCGGGAAACAAGGGAACGCAATCCACGGCACTCATGCGTTTGCCTCCCGCAAGGTATGCCGGGCATGGGCGATGCGGGCATAGATCTCCGCCGCATCGTTCAGCGCCGCCGTTCGCGTCCAATTGATGAGCGTGTCCGGCTTGAAAATGTATATTTGAGAACCATGGAAAACAATAACGCCTCTCAAGTAATCGAGACATCCTATGCGATCTGAAGCGGATGCCGCCAGTTTTGTGGCAGCGGCAATGCTTGCATCGGAAGGGGCCTCTTCTTTGAACGGACAAGGCACAGTTGTCAAATCGACCGTCAGACAGACCATGCCGCTCGATTTGTGGACGCCCCCGGTAACGGCGACTTCAACTTTGGAACCCGATTGTTTCGCCCAATCACTCAGGGTGGCACTCAATGTGTCGGCATAGGGGACGAGACCTTGAGAATACGGTTCGATATTTGCGCGATGAATGGGAGCTTGAGAAGGAATCGGCTTCAAAATATCACCAGGTGTTGCGCTAGGAATGCTGACATTCACCGTGTCCTCTACAAGCAACACTTCCTGTTCGACGAGGCCGAAATACCGGTAAATCAAAGGCTCCAGTTCGTTTTGCAATGCGGCCGCGCGTTTTCGACGGTCATCCCCATCTTCTTCGAGCAATAATAAATCCTCGGCGTTTTGTAGATGCGTTGCTATATATTTTCGCAATGCACGCATCTTTGACGCGACGAGTCGCACAATCTTCTCCGCGTCTTTATGCGCGTACTCACTTCCGGGCAGAGGGAACGGAATGCGAAGCAGTTCCGCAAGCTGGACCTTGTCCCGTTCCGTTCCCCAGTTGGCGGATGTGTGGAATAAATAGTATTTCGCGAGGTGCGACCGTAAATAGACTGTGAGAAACAGTAGCAAGTCCTCGTCTTCCTTGTCTTCCTTCTGTCCGCAGATGGACTGAAGAGAGTCCTGAAACAGCACGGGGAAATCTGCGTATGCGACTTTCGGAAGGCTTTCTTCGCCGATACCTTGGCTTATCAGAACAAGGGGAGACGAAAAAAGTTTTGCGGAGGGACAACGACGCAACAAGTCTCGTGAAGCGCGAAGGCTGTCAAGATGATCGCCCAATGAAACGCAGTCATTGCCGAACAGAAACATGTCGGGGAACGCTTTGTCGGCACGGACAAAAGAATCTGTTGCACGCCAAGGATTTTGAGTGCCCTTTGGATAACGAGGGTCGATGGCGGCTTTTTCCGGATAATAAGGCTGTAATCCCTGTCCCTTGGTCCACCGACAACACGCGCCT